>JAEVHO010000288.1 GCA_016802835.1 Micromonospora sp. ATA32
CGTGCTCGCGGTGACCGGGCACGAGGAGCTGCAGGCGGTCACCCGCGGCCGGGCCGACGATCTTGCGCTCGTCACCGCCGGGACGGACGTCTGCACCATGAGGTACGCGCCACCGGTCCGGCCGGCATCCGCACCCTGGCCTGCGACGGCGGGCCGGTTGCGTACGGCTGGTCGCCATGCCGGGAACACCGCCGACGCGCTTCGTCTACCTCGGTGACGGTCCGCACCGGGCCGCTCTGCGCCGGCGACTGGCAGTACACCGTGCTCGCGGTGACCGGGCACGAGGAGCTGCAGGCGGTCACCCGCGGCCGGGCCGACGATCTTGCGCTCGTCACCGCCGGGACGGACGTCTGCACCATCGAGGTACGCGCCACCGGTCCGGCCGGCATCCGCACCCTGGCCTGCGACGGCGGGCCGGTTGCGTAGGCTGGTCGCCATGCCGGGAACACCGCCGACGCGCTTCGTCTACCTCGGGCCCGAGGGCACCTTCGCCGAGCAGGCGCTGAGGACCGTGCCGGCCGCCGAGGGCGGCAACCGTACGCCCGCCCGCAGCGTCGGCGAGGCGTTGGAGAGCGTACGGGCCGCCGACGCCGACGCGGCGTTGGTGCCGCTGGAGAACTCCATCGGCGGCGCGGTCGGGGTGACCCTGGACGAGCTGGCCGAGGGCGAGCCCCTGGTGATCACCCGCGAGGTGATCCTGCCGGTCGAGTTCGTGCTCGGCGCCCGGGCCGGCACGTCGCTGGCGGCGGTCCGCTCGGTGGCGGCCCACCCGCAGGCGTCCACCCAGTGCCGGGCGTGGCTGCGCAGCAACCTGCCGGACGCGACGGTGGTCGACGTCCTCTCCAACGGCGCGGCCGCGGCGGGGGCGGCCGCCGGCGAGTACGACGCGGCGATCTGCGCCCCGATCGGGGCCGCCCGGCACCGGTTGGCGGTGCTCGCCGACAAGATCGCCGACCACCCCGACGCGGTGACCCGGTTCGCGCTGGTGTCCCGTCCGGGCCCGCCGCCGCCCCCCACCGGGGACGACGTCACCTCGTTGGCGGTCTACATCGCGCACGACCGGGTGGGCGCCCTGCTGTCGGTGCTGATGGAGCTGGCCGTCCGTGGGGTCAACCTGACCCGGATCGAGTCCCGCCCGACCGGCGAGGCCCTGGGCCGGTACTTCTTCTTCCTGGACTGCACCGGCCACGTCGCCGACGTACGGCTCGGTGAGGCGTTGCAGGGGCTGCGCCGGGTCTGCGCCGACGTGCGCTTCCTCGGCTCGTACCCCCGGCACCGCTGGACCGACGGGGCGGCCGAACGGCCGGTCCCCGCGCCCGCTGGCCTCTCGGACGTCGACTACGCCGACGCGGCTGCCTGGCTCGCCCGGCTCCGCCGCGGCGACCTGCCCTGACCCCGCCCTCCGGACCGCCGCCCCGCCCCGCCGATGTCGGGGAAACCGTGGCCAGTTGATCTCCGATCACCACGATTTCCCCTGGATCGACGAGGCCGGGGATGGGGGTCAGCTGAGGAGGCCGCCGAGGAGGCCGCCGGGCTGTTCCTGGGCGCCGCTGCCGAGCACCGGCGGCTCCTCGGACGGCTGCACCACCACGAAGCCCTGCCCGGCGAAGCTCATCGTGAACGACTCGCCGGTACGCCGGCCCAGCAGCGTGCCCAGGCCGAGCTGCTCGGCCCGGTGGTAGCCGGTCTGCAGGTTCGCCGACCAGCAGACCGCGGCCTGCGGGTCGACGTACGTCGGCGCGTCCACGTTGAGCACCACGGGGGTGCCCTTGGTGGTGATCGCGATCCGGCCGTGACCGGTGAAGACGCAGTTGAACAGGCCGGACGAGGAGGCCATGCCGGCCCCGCCGACCATCTTGATGTCGTACTGCAGGCTGGAGTCGAAGGCGAGCACGCTGGAGCCGTTGATGGAGAGGGCGTCGCCCGGCCCCAGGTCGATGATGTGCACGTCCTTGGCCAGCTCGGCGAGGAAGACGTCACCCCGGCCGGAGACCTTCATCAGCGGGACGCCCTCGCCGGTGAGCTTCTGCTTGAGGAACTTGCCGATCCCGCCGGAGCCGAGCGCCTGGAACTGCACCTGACCCTGGTAGGCGACCATGGACCCGACCCGGGCCATCGCCTCGCCGTTGAGTTCGATCTTCAGCATCTTGGAGTTCTGCAGCCGCATGCCGGGCTGGGCGGACTCCTTCTCCAGGTTCTCCGCGGAGAACAGCGCGCTGCGCATGGATTTCCTCCAGATTCTGGGTGTGTCTGCCCGGAGGGTAGGCGACCGCCGCAACGCCTGACATCGGCCGAGCGGCGCGCAGGACGGGACCCGTCAGCCCCAGCCCAGCTCGTGCAGCCGCTGGTCGTCGATGCCGAAATGGTGGGCGATCTCGTGCACCACGGTCACCGCCACCTCGTCGACCACGTCGTCGTCGTTGTCGCAGATCCGCAGGATCGGACGGCGGTAGATGAGGATGCGGTCCGGGAGCACGCCGGCGTAGTCCCAGCCCCGATCGGTCAGCGCGTGCCCCTCATAGAGGCCGAGCAGTTCCTCGTCGCCCGGTGGCGGGTCGTCCTCGACCAGGATCACCACGTTGCTCATCAGCCCGAGCAGCTCTTCCGGCACCTCGTCGAGGGCGTCGGCGACCAGCTCCTCGAAGCGCTCGCGACTCATCTCGACCGGCACGACCCTCATTCTGCCCGACCGGGCCCCGGCGCCGGGGCCGGCGGCGGGGTCGAGGTCAGGAGGCGAGTCGGGCGGTGAGGCTGATCTGGGCGCCCGGGGAGAGCAGCCGGGAGATCGGGCAGTTCTCCTTGGCCACCTCGGCGAGCTTGCTGAACTGCGCGTCGTCGAGGCCCGGCACCTGGCCGACGGTGTCGAGATCGATTCGGGTCACGGTCATCCCGGCGTCGGTCTTGTCCAGGTGCACCTTGGCGATGGTCTCCACCGAGGTGGCCGGCGTGCCGTTGTCGGCGAGCGCCTTGGAGAGCGCCATCGAGAAGCAGCCGGCGTGGGCGGCTCCGACGAGTTCCTCGGGGTTGGTCCCCTCGCCCTCCTCGAAGCGGGACTTGAAGGAGTAGTTCCCCTCGATCCCACCCTTGCCGGTACGGATCGTGCCGGACCCCTCGGTGAGGTTGCCCTGCCAGCGTGCGGAAGCGGTACGGATAGGCATGCACCCGACGCTAACCGAAACCGGACCGGCCTGCGGGGCGACCCGGGCGGACGCCGGAGCTGCAGCCCCGTCCCCGGTGCCGGCTGTGTCATGATTCGGCTCAGGCCCGCGAACGCGGAAGGGTGGCCGATGCCCCAGGATCTCCCCATCCCACGGCAGGACAATCGGTCCGACGGCACGACCGTCGTAGAGTGGGGCGCGGCGGAGCCGGCACCCCCGAGCCGGTCCCGACGCCCGCTGGCCCACCTCACCCGGGACCGGCGGTTGCCGCTGGTGCTGACCGGCCTCGGCGCGGTCGCCGCGGTCGCCTCCCTGGTCGGCGAGTGGCTGGTGATGACCGTCCCGAACGGCGGTCCCCAGGGGAACACCACGATCCGGATGCCGGGCGGGGTGGCCGACGTCGGCGGCTTCGGGGTCGCGTACCTGGTCGGCCTGCTCGCCCTGGCCGCCGTCGTGGCGTCGCGCTGGGCGCACCGCGGGCGCCCGGCACAACGCCCGGGTGGCCGGGCTGGCGCTGGCGGCCGCCCTGTTCGCGCTGCTGACCGCCGCCGCGCTCGCGCTGGACGACTCCAGCCAGCGGACGCTCTTCTACTCGTCCGAGGACGGGTTCCGGGTCGACTACGGTCGCGGCCTGGTGATGGCCTTCCTCGCCACCGCCCTGCTGGCGGCGGCGCTCCAGTTGGCCGGGCGGATCCCGGCCGGTCAACCGCGACTCACCGACGCGGAGTCGGCGGCGGAACCGACCGGCCAGGGCCCGGCGCAACCGGCCGGCGGGGCGGACGACCGGCCGCCGGCGCCCGCCGACCTCACCGTCGAGCCGACCGTCCCGTTCGCCCGCCCGGAGACCTCCTCCTGAGGCGCCGCGGGCCGCCCGCCCGGTTCCCCGGGAAGGACGGTGCCGCGCTCGATCCGGCGCCGACGGGGCCCCGGCCGGTACACCGCACGTGCGCCGCCCGTTGCGCCCGATTCGCCGGGAAGCCATGGTTGCGACCCGTTCGCCGAGGTACGGTTGCTGCCCGCCGTCACTCCCCGGTCGACGCACCGACCACCGGATGCGGCTGGCGCGACGGCGGCGGGCGAAGGAGGAACGATGACCCGCCCGGGACTGCCCAAGCTGATCGCCACCGACCTCGACGGCACGCTCGTCCGCAGCGACGAGACCGTCTCCGCGTACACGCATGGGGTGCTCGACCGGGTGCGGGCCGCCGGGATCCCGGTGGTGGGCGCGACCGGGCGCGGACCGCGGCTGACCGAGCTGACCCGCAACGACATCCGCGCCGCGGACTTCCTGGTGATGGCCGGCGGCGGCCGGGTGGTCGACCAGAGCGACCCGGCCGGCCCGGTCGTGCTCCGCGACGAACGGCTCTCCGGGGCGGTGCTGGCCGGCCTGCTGGCCGACCTGGAGGCCGAGGTCGGCCCGCTGACCATGATGGTCGAGGCGCTGGACGACCACGACGCCCCGCTCTGGGGTGACTACCACCCGAGCTGGCCCTATCCGGACCGGTTCGAGGCGCGCAGCCGCGCGGACTGCCTCTCCTGCGACGTGATCAAGGCGTTCGCCCGGACCGCCGACCACCACGTGGACGAGCTGCTCGCCACCGCCCGCCGGATCGTGCCGCCGGAGGTGGCGACGCTCACCCAGGCGGGGCTCGGCTTCATCGAGATCTGCCCGCCCGGGGTCGACAAGTCGACCGGGCTGGCCGTGGTGGCGCAGAGCCTCGGGGTCGACCCGGCGGACGTGCTGGTCTTCGGTGACATGCCCAACGACCTGCCGATGTTCGAGTGGGCCGGGTGGTCCCGGGTGGCCGTCTCCAACGCCCACCCGACCGTCCGCGCCGCCGCGGACGAGATCACCCTGCGCAACGACGACGACGGAGTGGCGGTGTACCTGGATCGGCTACTGTCCCGCTGATGGGAGAGATGCCACGGCTGATCGCCACCGACATCGATGGCACCCTGATCCGCGACGACCGGACGCTCAGCCCGCACACCGCGGCCGTGCTGAAGCGGATCTCCGAGCTGGGCACGCCGGTCGTGCTGGTCACCGGCCGCCCGATCCGCTGGCTGCAACTGGTGTACGACCAGCTCTCCGAGCCGCTCCCGGCGATCTGCGCGAACGGCGCCGTGGTGTACGACCCGGTGGCCGACGAGGTGCTGCGGGCGGACCCGCTGGCGCCGGAACTGCTCGCCGAGGTGGCCCGCCGGCTGCGCGCCGCGGTGCCCGGCGTGAGCTTCGCGGTGGAAATCGTGGACAGCCGGGAGATGCGGCACGAGTCGCACTACCCGCTGCGCTGGGACGCCGACCACGACGCGATCCGGGCCGTCGAGTCGCCGGAGGAGCTGCTCTCCCTGCCGGCCGTGAAGCTGCTGGCCCGCGCGGGCGAGCAGGATCCGGACGCGTTCGTCCGGGTGGTGGCGGGCGCCCTGCAGGGGCTGGCCGAGGCGACGCACTCGTCGTACTCGGGGCTGGTGGAGATCTCGGCGGCCGGTGTGACCAAGGCGGCCGGGCTGGCCTGGTACTGCGGCCGGCGGGGCATCGACGAGCGGGACGTGCTGGCGTTCGGCGACATGCCCAACGACGTGCCGATGCTGACCTGGGCCGGCCGGGCGGTGGCGGTCGCCAACGCGCACCCCGCCGTCCTGGAGATCGCCGACGAGGTGACCGCGGCGAACTCCGAGGACGGCGTGGCGGCGTACCTGGAGAAGCTGTTCGGGATCGGGTGAGTCAGAGGTACTGGCCGGTGCTGTGCCCCTCGCCGCCCTGCGGCTGCCCTATCCCGGGCATTCCGGGCACCATGCCGCCGGGACCGCTGGGCAGCGCGGGACGGCCGGATCGCATCTGCTCGAGCTGCACCCGGGCCGCCATCTGCTGGGCGACCAGCGCGGCCTGAATGCCGTGGAAGAGGCCCTCCAGCCAGCCGACGAGCTGGGCGTGGGCGATCCGCAGCTCACCCTCGCTGGGCGCCTTGTCCTCGGCGAAGGGCAGCGAGATCCGCTCCAGCTCGTCGCGCAGCTCGGGGGCGAGGCCCTCCTTGAGCTCGACGATCGACCGCTCGTGGATCTCCCGCATCCGGTGCCGGCTGGCGTCGTCCAGCGGCGCGGCCTTGACCTCTTCCAGCAGCTGCTTGATCATGCTGCCGATCCGCATCACCTTGGCCGGCTGCTCGACCAGCCGGGCCGGGTCCTCGCCCAGCCCGTCGTCGGTCTGCACGGTGCCGACGGGGCGGCCGTCCGGGCCCACCACCACCACGGTGCCGGAGTGACCGGTGCCGTCGTGGCCCGGCTCGTCGTTCTGTCCAGCGGAGCGCGCTTCGGTCATGGCAACCATCTTTACCCATCCCCGGTGCGGACACGCGCCGGGACCGGCTCCCGGGTCCGGACCACCCGCACGGGTCGCGCTACCGTCGCCGGCATGTCCGCCGATCCGCGTGCCGTGCTCACCCGTCCCGCCCCGGCACCGGACGTCACCGTCGCGTACGGCGACCATCCGGAGCAGGTCGCGGACCTGCGCCGCCCGGCCGGCGCCGGACCGGCCCGGCCGCTGGTCGTGGTGCTGCACGGCGGCTTCTGGCGCTCGGAGTACGACCGGAGCCACACCGGCCCGCTGGCGGCGGCCCTGGCCCTCGCGGTGGCTGCCGCCCTCGCCGCAGCCTTGTGCTTCGCCCTGTCCACGGCGATGCACCAACGGGCGGCGAAGCAACAGCCGCCAGGCCGGACGC
>JAEVHO010000289.1 GCA_016802835.1 Micromonospora sp. ATA32
CTCAAGCTGATGGAGACCTCCTACCTGCCGGCGCTCGCCTTCTCCGGCGCCGACCTGCTGCACGGCCCGCTGGCGATGACCGACCCGGACGTGCCGGTGTTGGCCGTGGTGGGCTCCGGCCCCGGCGGCCGGTCCATGCGGGAGGTGCTGCCCCGGCTCGGCGAGCGCGGCGCGGACGTGGTCGTGGTCGGCTCGGCGGACGTCGAGGGCAGCACCCGGATGGTGGTCCCCGAGGTCGACGAGCGGTACGCCCCGCTGCTGGACATCCTGCCGTTGCAGCGGCTGGCCCTCGCGCTGTCGCTGGCCCGGGGCGAGGACCCGGACGCCCCCCGGGGCCTGAAGAAGATCACCGCGACGATGTGACCTTCGGCGTGGCAGTCTGGTCTGCGTGTCCACGCTGCGCGACCTCGCCGAGGAGCACACCCGTCTCCGTCCGGTAGACATCGACCACCTGCACCGGATCGCCGGAGACTGGCAGCTCCTGTCCGACCTCTCCTTCGCCGACCTGCTGCTCTGGGTGCCGGTGGACGGCGACGGGACCTTCCTCTGCGTGGCCCAGGTCCGCCCGACGACCGCGCCCACCGCGTACCTGGACGACCAGGTGGGGCGGATCGTCGGCGGGCCGGAGGTCGCCCACCTGGAGGTCGCCCACCGGCAGGGCCGGATCTGGCGGGAGGGCGACCCGGTCTGGTACGGCGACGTGCCGGCCCGGCACGAGGCGATCCCGGTCCGGCTGCGTACCGCCGACGGCGAGGCCGGCGAGGTGGTGGCCGTGGTCGGCCGGGACACCAACCTCTCCACCGCCCGTACGCCCAGTCAGCTGGAGCTGAACTACCTGACCACCGCCGACGACCTGGCGCAGATGATCGCCGACGGCACCTTCCCGCCGCCCCGGCACCCCGGCGAGACCACCTCCGCCCCAAGGGTCGGCGACGGCCTGGTCCGGCTCGACGCGAACGGCAAGGTCACCTACGCCAGCCCGAACGCGCAGTCCGCGTACCGGCGGTTGGGTTATGCCTCCCACCTGGTGGGGGAGGACCTGGCGGCGCTGCACCGCCGGCTGGCCGGCGATCCGCTGGAGGGCACCGACGCCGCGAACGGCATCCTGGCCGCGCTGCGCGGCGAGGCCCCTCCGAGACGGGAGATCGACGCCCGGGGCGCGACCATGCTCACCCGGGCGCTGCCACTGATGCCGGCCGCGTGCCGATCGGCGCGCTGGTGCTGGTCCGCGACATCACCGAGGTACGCCGCCGGGACCGGGCCCTGATCACCAAGGACGCCACCATCCGGGAGATCCACCACCGGGTGAAGAACAACCTCCAGACGGTCGCCGCCCTGCTGCGCCTGCAGGCCCGCCGGGTGTCGATGCCCGAGGCACGGGTCGCCCTGGAGGAGTCGGTACGCCGGGTCGCCTCGATCGCCCTGGTGCACGAGACGCTCTCCATGTCCAGCGACGAGGCGGTCGAGTTCGACGGGATCGTGGACCGGGTGGCCAGCGCGGCGACCGAGGTCGCCGCGACCGAGTCGACGGTCGGGATGCGCCGCAAGGGCAGCTTCGGGGTGCTGCCCGCCGAGATCGCCACCTCGCTGGTGATGGTGCTCAACGAGTTGCTGCTCAACGCGGTAGAGCACGGCTTTCCCCCGCCCGACGCCGAGGTCGACCAGACGGCGACGGCGACCGGCCCGGTCGACGCGCCGCAGGTGGTGGTCTCCGCGCACCGGTTCCGTAAGCAGCTGCACGTCTCGGTCTCCGACAACGGGCGCGGCCTGCCGGCGGAGTTCGACGCCGAACGCGGTGGCCGGCTCGGGCTGCAGATCGTCCGGGCGCTGGTGACCGGGGAGCTGCGCGGGACCATCGAGCTGCGCGACGGCGCGGCCGGCGGCACCGAGGCCGTGCTGGTCGTCCCGCTGTCCCGCGCCAACGACCGGCTCACCGCCTGAGCAGCGCCACAGTCAGGCCTGGGCGCTGCCACACCTGCTCGACGGTGAAGCCCTCCCGCAGTGCGGTCGCCTTCGGCTCGGGTACGCCGCGCAGCGGGTCCGCCCGCGCCCCGGCGACCACCAGCCAGACCCGCCGCACGCCGGCCAGGCACTCGGCGGGCCGGTCGCACTCGCTGGCCCACAGGTCCGCGCGCTGGGTCTCGTCGCGCACCACCAGCACGTCGCGCGGCTGGCGCGACCCGAGGTGGTAGGCGGTGCCGAGGTCGAGGAAGAGCCAGCTGTCCCGGGGTGACCAGACGATCGCGTCGCCGGGCTGCTGGTGGTCCGCGATCACCCGGGCCGCCCCGCGGTAGTCGACCGGGGCACTGCGCGGCCACTCGTGGGTGCGGCGCAGCGCGGCCTGGTCGGGCAGGCCGAGCAGCCCGGTCAGCACCACCACGGCCAGTGCGGGGGGGCAGCGGCACGCTGGCCAGCGCCGCGCCCGCCAGCAGGCAGGCGAAGGGCACCGTGAAGACCAGATAGCGCGGCACCCAGAGGGGGACGACCAGAGCGGCGGCGAAGACCAGCGCCACGGGGCAGCAGGACGCAGGCGGCGGGGCAGCACGGCGCGCCGGCCGAGCCGGGCCGCGCCCAGGGCGGCGAGCCCCAGCAGCAGACCACCCACCGCACCGCTCTGGGCCACCCCGCCCCGGCAACGCCGCCAGGTCGGTCAGCCGGGCCGGGTCGACCCAGTCGAGCTGTCGGGACCGCTGCCCCCGGGCCACCACCACCAGCGGGGGCCAGCACCAGCGCGGCCGGCAGCAGCGCGAGCAGCCAGCTCAGCGGCAGTCGACGGCCACGGCGGGACGGCGGGTGATCGGCGTCGTCCGTACGGTCGTCGCGCAACGTCGGCCGGCCGTCGTCCGTGCCGTCGTCGCGCAACGAGGGGCCGTCGGCGTCCGCCCGGCGACTCCGCCAGGCCGTCAGCACGGCCATCGCGTGCCCGGCGAGCAGGGCGAGCGCGATCAGGTGGGCCAGACCGAGCGCGGTGACGGCCACCGCGTACCCGGCCCAGCGACCCCACCCGGGTCGGCGTAGCGCCCCGACCAGCAGCAGGGTGGCCAGCACGGCGAGGAGGGTGGCCAACGCGTACGGACGGGCCTCCTGCCCGTACCGGCAGGTGCCGGGGAGCGCCGCGAAGAGCAGGCCGGCGAGCAGCCCGGCCCGCGCGCCGAGCAGCCGCTCGCCGAGCACCGCGGTCAGCCCGGCCGCACCGGACATGGCCAGCGCAGCCGGCAGTCGCAGCGCGGTCACCGAGTCGCCGAAGACGGCGACCCAGGCGTGCATGAACAGGTAGTAGGGGCCGGTGGCGGCGTCGATGGTGCCGGCCAGCCGGACCAGGTCGCCGAGCGGGCGGGTCGCCGCGCTCCAGGTCGCCAGCTCGTCCCGCCACGGCTGCGCCCGGCCAATCCCGACCAGGGCGATGACCAGGGTCGCCAGCGTCGGCGACAGCCAGACCGGTCCGGTCCACCGTGTCGACCCGACTGGCCCGCCGCCAGCCGCCGGACCGGCGTCCCCGGTGGATCGCGAACCAGAAGAGGCGGCCACATTTCGCAGCGTCGCACAAGACGGCGTACCCCGTGCTGATCTCTCGATCGCGGCGGGCGGAGCCGCTCCCGGGCGCGGTGGGGGATCAGGGCACCGACCCCGGAGATCGACAGGCGGCCCGTGATGTGGGATCGGGCACGCACGCATTGGCCGGGTCCTCGGGGGTGTGGCAGCATGGGCCTCATGACCGCCGCTGTCGTCCGCCGCTTCGTGGCTCGTCGCCACGTCGATTACGGCCGCGTGCGCAGCGCGATCTGTCCGGCCCACTGACGACGCCCGACCAATCCGTCTCGGGCGCGCTTCCGCGCCGGCTGTCAGACACCGTTGTCCCCAGCCCGTCCCACGGGCCGGCCGCCGCGCCCGCGCACCCACCGAGGCTCAGCAGACAACGGAGGACGCCGCGATGGCGGTCAGCAGCATCCCGGCCCGACCCGAGGGCTCCCCGACGCCCGGCGCCCGCTCGCCCCGCCGCCCTCGCGGGGAGGGTCAGTGGGCGCTGGGCCACCGTGAGCCACTCAACGCCAACGAGCGGATCAAGAAGGACGACGACCCGCTGAACGTCCGGGCCCGGATCGAGAACATCTACGCCCACCGCGGCTTCGCCTCCATCGACCCTCAGGACCTGCGCGGGCGGTTCCGCTGGTGGGGGCTCTACACCCAGCGCAAGGCCGGCATCGACGGCGGGCGGACCGCCGTGCTGGAGCCGCACGAGCTGGAGGACGAGTTCTTCATGCTCCGGGTCCGGGTCGACGGCGGGCAGCTGTCCCTGGCCCAGCTCCGGGTGATCGCCGACATCTCCCGGGAGTTCGCCCGGGACACCGCCGACATCACCGACCGGCAGAACATCCAGTTCCACTGGATCCGGGTAGAGGACATGCCGGAGATCTGGCGGCGGCTGGAGGCGGTCGGCCTGCAGACCACGGAGGCCTGCGGCGACTGCCCGCGGATCGTGCTCGGCAGCCCGGTCGCCGGCGTCGCCGAGGCCGAGCTGGTCGACCCGACCCCGGCGATCGACGAGATCGTGAGCCGGTACGTCGGCGACAAGCAGTTCTCCAACCTGCCCCGGAAGTTCAAGACCTCGATCTCCTGGCTGGTCGACACCCCGTACGAGGCCAACGACATCGCCTTCCTCGGCGTCGACCACCCGGAGCACGGCCCCGGCTTCGACGTCTGGGTCGGCGGCGGCCTCTCCACCAACCCGATGCTGGCCCAGCGGCTCGGCGTCTGGGTGCCGCTGGCCGAGGTGCCGGACATCTGGGCGGGCGTGGTCGGCATCTTCCGGGACTACGGCTACCGCCGGCTGCGTAACCGGGCCCGGCTGAAGTTCCTGGTCGCCGACTGGGGCGTGGAGAAGTTCCGTGAGGTGCTGGAGAAGGAGTACCTCGGTCGGACCCTGCTCGACGGGCCGGCCCCGCAGCTGCCCGACAAGCCGGTGGACCACATCGGCGTGCACCAGCAGCGCGACGGGCGCCACTACGTCGGGGCCGCCCCGGTGGTCGGCCGGGTCTCCGGTGGGCAGCTGGCCCGGCTCGCCGACGTCGTCGAGGCGCACGGCAGCGGGCGGGTGCGGCTGACCCCGTACCAGAAGCTGCTGGTGCTCGACGTGCCGTCGGAGCGGACGGAGCCCCTGGTGGGGGCGCTGCGCGGGATCGGTCTGGAGGCCCGACCGTCGGCCTGGCGGCGCGGCACGATGGCCTGCACCGGCATCGAGTACTGCAAGCTCGCCATCGTCGAGACCAAGGCGCGGGGCGAGGAGCTGGTGGCCCGGCTGGAGCAGCGGCTGCGCGACTTCGACGCGGACATCTCCATCCACATCAACGGCTGCCCGAACGCCTGCGCCCGTACTCAGGTGGCCGACATCGGCCTCAAGGGTCAGCTCGTGGTGGGTCCGGACGGTCGCCAGGTGGAGGGCTTCCAGGTGCACCTCGGCGGTGGGTTGGGGATGGCGGAGGGACAGTCGGCGGGCTTCGGCCGCAAGCTGCGCGGCCTGAAGACCACCGCCGACGAACTTCCCGAGTACGTGGAACGGCTGGCCCGCCGCTACCTGGCCGGCCGGATCGAGGGCGAGGCTTTCGCCCGGTGGGTGATCAGGGTCGAGGAGGAGGAACTCCGATGAGTGACGCACGTTCCGCGCCTCTGTACTGCCCCTACTGCGGTGAGGAGAACCTGCGGCCGAGCGAGGCCGGCACGGCGCGTGGGAGTGTCACGCCTGCGCCCGGGTCTTCACGGTCAAGTTCAGCGGCCTGCTGGGATCGGCGGTGGCCCGGTGAGCGCGCGGAGTGAGCTGCCGAGCGCCGCGAGCGCGGCTCCGGTGAGCGGCGGGCTGGTGTCGGCGGCGAACCTGGGCCTGGTCGGGCTCGGTGGGCCGCGCCGGCCGACGCCGCGCGCCGGGACCCGGAGGAGCTGCGGGCGCTGGCCGAGCGGGCCGGCCGGGAGCTCGAGGGCGCACCCGCGCTGGAGATCGCCCGCTGGGCGGCGGAGACGTTCGGTGACCGGTTCTGCGTGACCAGTTCGATGGCGGACGGGGTGCTGGCGCATCTGGTGTCCCGGGTCGCGCCCGGGGTGGACGTGGTGTTCCTCGACACCGGCCTGCACTTCCCGGAGACGCTCCGGGTCCGTGACGAGGTGGCCCGGCGGCTGCCGGTGAACGTCCGCTCGATCCGTCCCCGGCTCACGGTCGGTCAGCAGGACGGCGAGTACGGTCCCCGGCTGTTCAACAGGTCCCCGGACGACTGCTGCCAGCTGCGCAAGGTCGAGCCGTTGGAACGCGCGCTCACCGGGTACGACGCCTGGGCCGCCGGCCTGCGCCGGGACGAGTCGCCGACCCGGGCGAACACGCCGGTGGTGACCTTCGACGCCCGGCGCGGCAGGGTCAAGGTCAACCCGATCGCGGCGTGGAAGCAGGCCGACGTGGACGCGTACATCGCCCGGTACGACATCCCGGTCAACGAGCTGTTCCGGCGGGGCTACGGCTCCATCGGCTGCTGGCCCTGCACCCGGCGGACGAAGGCCGGCGAGGACCCGCGGGCCGGCCGCTGGGCCATGTTCGAGAAGACCGAGTGCGGGCTGCACGTCTGACCGTGCCCGTGACCGGGTCCGTGCCGTCGAGCGCGGCGAGGGATCCGGTGGTCCTGGTCGCCCACGGCAGCCGCGACCCGCGCGCCGCCGAGGCGACCAGGGCGCTGGCCCGGAGGGTCTCGGCCGCCCGGCCCGGCCTGCCGGTGCTGGCGAGCTGGCTGGACCACACCGAGCCGGGGCCGGCCGAGGTGCTGCGGACGCTCGCGTCGGCCGGGCACCCCCGGCCGTGCTGGTGCCGTTGCTGCTCACCGCCGCGTACCACC
>JAEVHO010000290.1 GCA_016802835.1 Micromonospora sp. ATA32
GGTGCTGGTGACCGGCGCGGCGCGGGGCATCGGCGCGGCGCTGGCCCGGGTGCTCGCCCGGGACGGCGCGCGGGTCGTCGCGCTGGACATCCCGGCCGCCGGGGACGAGTTGGCGACGGTGGCCAACGAGATCGGCGGCACCGCGGTCCAGCTCGACCTGACCGCACCGGACGCGCCCACCCGGCTCGCCGAGCACCTGGCCACCCGGCACGGCCGGGTCGACGTGGTGGTGCACAACGCCGGCATCACCCGGGACCGGACGCTCGGCCGGATGGACGCCGACCGGTGGGACTCCGTCCTCGACGTCAACCTCTCCAGCCAGGAGCGGATCAACGACGTGCTGCTGGAGCGGGACCTGATCCCGGCGGGCGGCCGGATCGTCTCCGTCTCCTCGATCGCCGGGATCGCGGGCAACCGGGGCCAGACCAACTACGCCACCAGCAAGGCGGGCGTGATCGGGCTGGTCGAGTCGCTCGCGCCGGCGCTGCGCGAACGCGGGATCAGCGTCAACGCGGTCGCCCCCGGGTTCATCGAGACCCGGCTGACCGCGCGGATCCCGCTGATGCTGCGGGAGGCGGGCCGCCGGATGAACAGCATGTCGCAGGGCGGCCTGCCGGTGGACGTCGCCGAGACCATCGGCTGGCTGGCCTGGACGGCCTCGGGGGCGGTCAGCGGCAACGTCGTCCGGGTCTGCGGCCAGAGCCTGCTGGGGGCGTGATGGCCAGGAAGAAGGACCGGCGGGCGGAGGCGCCGACGCAGGACCTGTCGGTGCACGAGCTGATCGACGGCCCCACGCACATCCTGTCGGCGGAGGAATTGGCCGCCGGCCGCGCCGCCGAGCCGCAGGCGTTGGCGACCCGGCGGACGGTCGTGCTGCCGACCCTGCCCTCGGCCGGGGCGCTCTACCGCCGGGCGCTGCTCGGCGCGCTGCCCGGGGTCGGCGGTCGTCGCGCCGGCTCGCTGCCCGGCGTCGAGCTGACCGTCCGCGGCGTCACCGTCGACCGGGCGCACCTGGCCGACTACGACCGGGTCTGCGGCTTCCGGCTCGCCGACCGGCTGCCGGCGACGTATCCGCATGTCATGGGCTTCCCGCTGGCGCTGCGGCTGATGGCCGCGCCGGACTTCCCCATCCCGCTGACCGGCGTGGTGCACGTGGGCAACCGGATCACGGTGCACCGCCCGATCGAGGCCGGCGAGACCCTGGACTTCACCACCTGGGCCGAGGGCCTCCGTCCGCACGAGCGTGGGCGGCAGCTCGACGTGGTCCTGGTCGCGTCGGTCGGCGGCGAGGAGGTCTGGCGCGGCGTCTCGACGTACCTCAGCAGGGAGCGCACGGCCGCGGGCGGTGAGCGGCGCGACCGGGGTGACCGGGCCGCGCCGCCGGCCGCCTCGGCCCGCTGGCGGGTCGAGCCCCGGGTGGGTACGGACTATGCCCGGGTCTCCGGCGACCACAACCCGATCCACACCTCGCGGCTGGGCGCCCGGCTGTTCGGCTTCCCGCGCCCGATCGCGCACGGGATGTGGAGCAAGGCGCGCTGCCTGGCCGCCCTGGAGAGCCGACTGCCGGACGCGTACACGGTCAACGTGGCGTTCAAGCTGCCGGTGCCGCTGCCCAGCACGGTGGCGTTCAGCGCCACCCCGGCCGGCCGGCCGCGCAGGCCGGGCCGACCACACAGGCCGGGCCGACCGCGCAGGCTGGGCCGACCGCCATGCCGGCCTGGGAGTTCGCCCTGCACGACGCCCGCACCGGCCGTCCCCACCTGGCGGGCACGATCCGCTGACCCGACCCCGTCCGGCGGCGTCGCCGGACGGGGTCGGGGGTGGCACGATCCGCTGACCCCGCCCCGGCGGGTGGCCGACGCCGGAGCATGAGGGCATGCAGTCGGTGCTCGACCTGCTCCACCAGACGGCCACCTCGCCGTGGGTGTACCTGGTGATCTTCCTGGTCACAGCGGTCGACGCGTTCTTCCCGGCCGTGCCGGGCGAGACGGTGGTGATCACCGCCGGGGTCTTCGCGACCGGCGAAGGGCCAGACCTGGCCGTGGTGATCCTGGTTGCCGCCCTCGGCGCCCTGTCCGGCGACCACGTGTCGTACGGCATCGGCCGCCGTGGCGGCGCGCACCGGGTGGCCCGGCTTCCGGCCGACAGCCGGCGGCGAGCCGGCTCGGAGTGGGCCCGACGGGCGGTGGACCGGCGCGGCGGGGTCATCCTCACCACCTCCCGGTACGTCCCGGGTGGTCGCACGGCGGTCACCCTGACCATGGGTGCGGTCCGCTATCCGCTCCGGTCGTTCCTGCTCTTCGACGCGATCGCGACCGGCAGCTGGGCGATCTACTGCGGGCTGCTCGGCTACTTCGGCGGGATCGCCTTCCAACGCGACCCGGTCAGGGGCGTGCTGGCCGGGGTGGGGCTCTCGGTCGCGATCACGCTGCTGCTGGAGGCGGCCCGCTGGCTGCGCCGCCGGGCGCACCGACGCGCTGCCGCCCACCGGTGACGGGCCTGCCCGCCGTCCCGTCGACGGACGTCAGGGCGTTGGTGGGCGCCAGGAGTCGCCGCGCAGCAGCTGGCCGGCGCCGACCCAGGCGACGTTCATCATCCGGGTGGCGGTCTTCTCCGGGTCGGCCTGCGGGTGGTCGGCGAGCCAGTCGGCGAGCGACTCCGTCGCGCCGACCAGGGCGTACGCGATGACGTCCAGGTCGGTCTCGCCAGCCTCGCGTCCCTCGGCGCGCAGCGCGTGGTCGAGCATGCCGGCGACCACCTCGACCAGCCGGGCGCGCATGCTCGCCAGCTCGCCGGCGAAGGGCTGCTCGCCGCGGGCCTGCCGGTAGAGCACCGCCCAGCTGTCCCGGTGCGCCCCGACGAAACCGAAGAAGGCCCGCAGCCCGCGCCAGAGCCGCTCGTCGGCGGGCAGCTCCGGGGCTGCCGCGCCGGCGATGGCCTGCATCATCCGGGTGCCCTCGCGGTGCAGGCAGGCGACGAAGAGCTCCTCCTTGGTCCCCAGGTAGGCGTAGACCATCGGCTTGGAGATCCCGGCGTCCTCGGCGATCTCGTCCATGCTCGCGGCATGGAAGCCGCGACGGGAGAAGACCTTCACCGCGGCGTCGAGCATCTGCTGCTCCCGGACGGCCCGGGGCAGGCGCTTGAAGGAGGGAGTGGTGGACACCCTTGCGAGCATACCTACTCGTGCGTAAGGTTACGCGAGAGTAACCAAAATCGGCCCGTCCGAGAGGTGTTTCCCCCCATGACTGACTTCGACCCGGCCACCTTCGCCAACGTCGGCCCCAAGGAGTTCGCCCAGCTGGTCAAGTCCACCCCCGACGACAAGATCGCCGAGGTGATGTCCGGCGACGCGCGCGGCAAGATCCTCAGCGAGGTCTTCGGCCGGATGCCGTCGCTGTTCCGCCCGGAGAAGGCCGGCGCCACCAACGCGGTCATCCACTGGAACATCACCGGCAGCCCCGACGGTGGCACCGACACCTACGAGGTCGTCATCGACAACGGCACCTGTGCCGTGAACGAGTCCGCGACCCACGACCCGAAGCTCAGCCTGACCATGGGTCCGGTCGAGTTCCTGAAGATCGTCTCCGGTGGCGCCAACCCGGTGATGATGTTCATGACCGGCAAGCTGAAGGCCAAGGGCGACCTGGGCCTCGCCGCCAACATCGCCAACCTCTTCAACATCCCCAAGGCCTGAGATGGCCGAGTTCTCGCTCGACCTGAACGAGGAACAGCGGGACCTTCGCGACTGGGTGCACGGCTTCGCCGCCGAGGTCGTGCGCCCGGCCGCAGCCGAGTGGGACGCCCGGGAGGAGACCCCGTGGCCGGTCATCCAGGAAGCGGCGAAGGTCGGCCTGTACGGGTTCGAGTTCCTCGCCACCTGCTGGGCCGACCCCACCGGGCTCTCGCTCCCCATCGCCAGCGAGGAGCTGTTCTGGGGTGATGCCGGCATCGGCCTCAGCATCTTCGGCACCTCGCTCGCGGTGGCCGCCATCTTCGGCACCGGCACCCCCGACCAGCTCGTCGAATGGGTACCGCAGTGCTTCGGCACCGTGGACGAACCGGCCGTGGCGGCGTTCTGCACCAGCGAGCCCGAGGCGGGCTCCGACGTCGGCGCCATGCGGACGAGGGCCGTCTACGACGAGGCCACCGACGAGTGGGTGCTGAACGGGCAGAAGGCGTACGCCACCAACGGCGGGATCGCCGGCGTGCACGTGGTCACCGCCTCGGTGGACCCGACGCTCGGCTCCCGCGGGCAGGCGGCGTTCGTCGTACCGCCCGGCACGGCGGGGCTGACCGCCACCCGCAAGCTGCGCAAGCTCGGCCTGCGCGCCTCGCACACCGCCGACGTCTTCCTCGACGACGTACGGGTGCCGGGTCGCTGCCTGCTCGGCGAGCGGGAGGCCCTGCTGGAACGGCTCGACCGGGCCCGCTCCGGGCAGCGCGCCACGTCCCAGGCGGCGATGCGTACGTTCGAGCTGTCCCGACCCACCGTCGGCGCCCAGGCGCTCGGCGTGGCCCGGGCCGCCTACGAGTACGCCCTGGACTACGCCAAGGACCGGGTCCAGTTCGGACGCCCGATCATCGAGAACCAGGCGGTCGCGTTCGCGCTGGCCGACATGCGGATGGAGATCGACGCGGCCCGGCTGCTGGTCTGGCGGGCCTCCTGGATGGGCCGCAACAACCGGCCCTTCACCGCCGGCGAGGGCTCGATGTCCAAGCTCAAGGCCGGCGAGGTGGCCGTCTCGGTCACCGGGAAGGCCGTGCAGCTGCTCGGCGGGGCCGGCTTCCTGCGGGACCACCCGGTCGAACGCTGGTACCGGGACGCGAAGATCTACACCATCTTCGAGGGCACCTCGGAAATCCAGCGACTGGTCATCTCCCGGGCGATCTCGGGCGTACAGATCCGCTGACCGTTCTCACCGTCGGTGCCGGCGTGGGCAGCGGACCGTGGCGACGAACCGGGCCGGACGGGCGCCGGCTGGGCTGCGCGCCGGTCCGGGTGCATGATCGAGAGACACGCTCGCGTGGAAGGGCCCCTTCGGGGGCCCTTCCGTGCACCCACAAAGGAGGGCTACGGCTTGGACCTGCCGTTCATCGTCGCCACGTTGACCCGTCGTGGGCTGCTCACCCCCGGCCGCCGATCCGGGTCGCCTCCCAGCTCGGCGCGCTGCGCAAGTGGGGCTGGAGCATCGCCGGTGAACTGCGCCAAGCCGCCGCCCGCGACCCGGGTCGGCCGGCGCTGATCGACGAGCAGGGCGGCGAGCTGACCTACGGGGAGCTGCTGGACCGGGCGGAACGGCTGGGTCGGGCGATGCGGGCGGCGCTCGGCGTACAGGCCGGGGACCGGGTCGGCGTGCTCTGCCGCAACCACCACGGCCTGATCGAGGCGATCGTGGCGGCGACCGTGCTCGGCGCGGACGCGGTGCTGGTCAACACCGGGCTGTCGGCGGCGCAGCTGGCCACCGTCGCCGAGGAACAGTCGCTGCGGGTGCTGGTGCACGACGACGAGTTCGCCGAGCGGGTCCTCGGCCTGCCGCCCGAGGTGCTCCGGGTGGACGAGCGCGGGCTGGAGGAGCTGATCGCCAGCGCGATCCCCGGCGAGCTGCGCCCGCCGGAGCGCGACGGACGGACCATCGTCCTCACCTCCGGCACCACCGGTACGCCGAAGGGTGCCCGCCGGCCCACCCCCAACGGTTTCGGTCCACTGGTGTCCATCATCGACCGGATCCCGCTGCACGCCCGCGACCGGATGATGATCGCCGCCCCGCTCTTCCACACCTGGGGGTACGCGGCCCTGCAGGTCGCGTTCGCGCTGCGGGCCACGATCGTGCTGCACCGCCGGTTCGACCCGCCCGCCGTGCTGGCCGCGCTGGTGACCCACCAGTGCGACGCCCTCTTCGCCGTACCGGTGATGCTGCAGCGGCTGCTGGAGGTGCCGCCGCCGGATCCCCGACCACCGCTGAAGGTCGTCGCGGTGAGCGGATCCGCCCTGCCGGGCGGGCTGGCGCCGAACTTCATGGACGTCTACGGCGACGTCATCTACAACCTGTACGGCTCGACCGAGGTTTCCTGGGCGTCCATCGCCGGCCCGGCCGACCTGCGCCAGGCGCCCACCACGGCCGGTCGACCGCCGCACGGCACCCGGCTGCGGATCCTGGACGAGGCCGGCGAACCGGTGCCGAGCGGGCGGGTCGGCCGGATTCTCGTCGGCAACGAGATGCTCTTCGAGGGCTACACCTCCGGGGCGCGCCGGGAGACCCAGGACGGCCTGCTGGACACCGGTGACCTGGGCCGGATCAACGCCGACGGGCTGCTCTTCGTCGACGGGCGGGCCGACGACATGATCGTCTCCGGCGGCGAGAACGTCTTTCCGTCCGAGGTGGAGGATCTGCTCTCCCAGCTGCCCCAGGTACGCGAGGCCGCCGTCATCGGCGTGCCCGATCCGGAGTACGGCCAGCGGCTCGCCGCGTTCCTCAGCCTGCACCCCAGCGAGACGCTCGACCCGGAGGCGGTACGCGAGTACGTCCGCCACTACCTGGCCCGCTTCTCCGTGCCACGCGACGTGATCTTCGTGAAGTACCTGCCGCGCAACGCCACCGGCAAGGTGCTCAGCCGGGAGTTGCGCCGCTACTACAGCTGACCTGCGGGCCGGTGGCGGGTCAGCTGTCCGGCGGATCAGCCGGGAATGGCGATCCGGCCGTCGATCGCGGCGGCGGCGATGTCGGTGCGGTGCTGCGAGCCGGCCAGCTCCACCCCGTCGACCAGGGCGTACGCGGCGTCGCGCGCGGCGGCCAGGTCGCGGCGGTGGCCGTACAGCAGAGGACCCGGCCCCCGGCGGAGAGCAACGGGCCGTCGGTGGCCCGGC
>JAEVHO010000291.1 GCA_016802835.1 Micromonospora sp. ATA32
GCGTCGGAGGGGGCTGTCGCCGCAAGGGAAGGTGAGCCAATCCACGGGGGTGCCGAGACGGTGGGACCCGCGTCCGGCGCGGGAGATACTTCAGCTGAATAGTCTCCGGCCCACCACCGCCGGGAACCACCGACATACGGGAGCAGACGGGCCCATGGGCAGCATCGTCGCCGAAAACCGCAAGAGCCTGATGCTCTTCTCCGGACGCGGCTTTCCGGAGTTGGCCAAGGAGATCGGTGAGGTGCTCGGCGTCGCGCCGACCCCATCCGATGCGTACGAGTTCGCCAACGGCGAGATCTTCGTACGGTTCAAGGACTCGGTCCGGGGTTCGGACGCGTTCGTGGTGCAGTCCATCACGCACGGGGTCAACACCTGGGTCATGGAGACCCTGATCATGATCGACGCGCTGAAGCGCGGCTCGGCCAAGCGGATCACCGTCGTCCTGCCGTTCTACCCGTGCTCCCGGCAGGACAAGAAGCACCGCGGCCGGGAGCCGATCTCGGCGCGCCTGGTGGCCGATCTGCTGAAGACCGCCGGAGCGAACCGGATCCTCACGGTCGACCTGCACACGGCGCAGATCCAGGGCTTCTTCGACGGCCCGGTGGACCACCTCTTCGCGATGGACATCCTCGCCGAGTACGTCCAGCGCAAGTTCGCCGGTCGGCCGATGACCGTGGTCGCGCCGGATTCCGGCCGGGTACGGGTGGCCGAGCGCTGGACCGACCGGCTGGGCGGCTGCCCGCTGGCGTTCATCCACAAGACCCGGGACCCGTCGAAGCCGAACCAGGTGGTGGCGAACCGGGTGGTCGGTGAGGTCGAGGGCCGGGTCTGCCTGATCGTCGACGACATGATCGACACCGGTGGCACGATCTGCCGGGCGGCGGACATCCTCAAGGAGGCCGGCGCGGCCGACGTGATCGTCGCCTCCACCCACGCCCTGCTCTCCGACCCGGCTACCGAGCGGCTGAAGAACAGTCTGATCAGCGAGGTCGTGGTGACCAACACGCTGCCGCTCCCGCCCGAGAAGCAGCTCGACAAGCTCACCGTGCTGTCGATCGCGCCGCTGCTGGCGCGGGCGATCCGTGAGGTGTTCGACGACGGTTCGGTGACCACCCTCTTCGGTGGACTGAGCTGACTCGCGCCGGCCGCGGCAACGGCGGCCGGTTCGCGCGCCGAGCGCGGGTGCGACCCCGTCCCCGTCGGGCGTTTTCGCCGGTGGGGACGGGGGTGCGGGGACTGCCGTCAGGCGCTGAACACGTTCGGGTAGACTAGTGCGGTTGCCACGGCGAGGGTGCCCGGCGGGCCGCTGAACAGCGCCTGTACGGAGGCACCGTCATCGACGCGGTGCTCCGGGCAGTCGTTCATGACTCATGAGCCCCAGCGAGCCCCTCGCCCAGCACCGCCAGACGACAAGCCGCCGCAGCGAAAAGCAACAGGAGTTTCCCCGTGTCCGAGGTAAAGATCAGCGCCGAGCCCCGTACCGAGTTCGGCAAGGGTGGTGCCCGTCGTACCCGCCGGGCCGGCAAGGTGCCCGCCGTGCTGTACGGCCACGGCGAGAAGCCCAAGCACATCGCGCTGCCCGCCCGTGATTTCGCCGCGGCGATCCGCAAGGGCGGCGCCAACCAGCTCTTCGCGATCGAGGTGAGCGACGGCACTCAGGTGCTGGCGCTGCCGAAGGCGATCCAGCGCGACCCGCTCAAGGACAGCTTCGAGCACGTCGACCTGCTGCTGGTCCGGCGCGGCGAGAAGGTCACCATCGAGGTCCCGGTCCAGCTGACCGGCGAGGCCGCCCGGGACACCCTGATCGTGCACGAGCACGACACCCTCACGGTGACCGCCGACGCCACCAAGGTGCCGGATCACCTCGAGGCGTCGATCGAGGGCATGGCGGCCGGCTCGCAGGTCACCGCCGCCGACGTGAAGCTGCCGGCCGGCGTCGAGCTGGCCGCCGACCCGGAGATGACGGTCGCCGCGGTGACCGCCGCCCCGACCGCCGAGCAGCTCGAGGCGACGCTGCCCGAGATCGAGACCCCGGAGGAGCAGGCCGAGGAGGCCGCTGCCGAGGGCGAGGAGGCCGCCGAGGGTGGCGAGGCTCCGGCCGCCGCGGGCGAGGAGAACGCCGAGGCGAGGACCGGGGCCTGATCGGTTCGCATCGTTTGCTGCAGGCGCTCCCGGCTGGTTCGGGGGGCGCCTGTCGGCGTATCGGGACTGCCGGGCGCGGAGCGGGAGGGGCGGGGCGTGACGGACGAGGCGGGGCCGTGGCTGGTGGTCGGCCTGGGCAATCCGGGTCGGGAGTACGCCGGCAACCGGCACAACGTCGGCTTCATGGTGGCCGACCTGCTCGCCGGCCGACTGGGCGCGAAGTTCGGGCGGCATCGCCGGGCGGTCGCGGAGGTCGCCGAGGGGCGGCTCGGGTTCGGCGGGCCGAGGGTGGTGCTGGCGAAGCCGCTGACCTACATGAACCTCTCCGGTGGGCCGGTGGCCGCGCTGGCCCAGTTCTACAAGGTTGCGCCCGGTCAGGTGATTGCGGTCCACGACGAGCTGGACATCCCGTACGGTCAGCTTCGGGTGAAGTGCGGCGGAGGCGAGGGCGGCCACAACGGCCTGCGGTCGATGTCGAAGTCGCTCGGCACCAAGGAGTACGTCCGGGTGCGGTTCGGGGTCGGGCGGCCGCCCGGGCGGCAGGATCCGGCGGACTACGTGCTGTCGGACTTCTCCGCGGTCGAGCGCAAGGAGCTGGAGTTCCTGGTCGACCGGGCGGCGGACATGGTGGAGTCGGTGATCACCCGAGGCGTCGAGCCGACGCAGAACGCCTACCACGGCGGCTGAGCCGGGCGGGGCGTACACGGTTCGGGTGTTGCCGGCCGGTAGTCTGCGCCTTCTGGCGTGGCGAGGCCACGACCGGGTCGTGGCGAGGCGACGGGAGCGGTTATGGGCAGTCCTCCGATGATCGACGGTGCGTTCGCCCGGTGGCTGGCGGCCGCGGCCGGGCAGGCGCTGCTCAGCCTGCGCGCGGAGCTGGGGTTCGCCGATCCGGGTGCGTTGAAGTCGGCGGGGGACAAGGTCTCGCACGATCTGATCCGGACCGAGCTGGCGAAGTGGCGTTCGGGTGACGCGGTGCTCTCCGAGGAGGACGAGGGGTCGCGGCTGGCCTGGGCCGCCGAGGTGAACAGCGACGCGGTGTCCCGGCTGAACGCGGACCGGGTCTGGATCATCGACCCGTTGGACGGCACCCGGGAGTTCGCCGAGGAGTGCCGCTCGGACTGGGCGGTGCACGTGGCGCTCTGGGCGCGCCACGCGCCGTCCCCGCACGGCCTGGTGGCGGGCGCTGTCGGATTGCCGGCACAGCACCGGGTGCTCGGCACGGACTACCCCCCGGCGTATCCGCCGATGACGTTGGAGGCGGCGACCGCCGGCAGTGGTCGGACCATCCGGTTGGCGGCCAGCCGTAGCCGTCCGCCGGTTTTCCTGACCGACCTGGCCGAGGATGTCGGCGCTCATCTGGTTCCGATGGGCTCGGCGGGCGCGAAGATCGCCGCCGTGGTCACCGGCGAGGTCGACGCGTACATCCACGCCGGCGGTCAGTACGAGTGGGATTCGGCCGCACCGGTGGCTGTGGCGACGGCCACCGGGCTGCATGCTTCCCGGATCGACGGTTCTGCGCTGAAATACAACGAAGCGGATCCACGCCTGCCCGACCTGTTGGTCTGCCGCAAGGATCTCGCCACTCGGTTGCTTGCAGCGCTGCAGAGGCATTCCGGGTAGCCTGAGGCACTTCTTGACGTGCCCGACCGGAAAGGTCTGGAATCACATGAGCGGATCCGTGCGAATCGAGCCCGGGCCATGACCGCCCCCGCCGCGTACCAGGTGTCCCACCTGGACGCGCTCGAGGCGGAGAGCGTCTTCGTGATGCGCGAGGTCGTCGCCGAGATGGAGCGCCCGGTGCTGCTCTTCTCCGGCGGCAAGGACTCGATCGTGATGCTCCGGCTGGCGCAGAAGGCGTTCGCCCCGGCCAACATCCCCTTCCCGGTCATGCACGTCGACACCGGCCACAACTTCCCCGAGGTCCTGGAATACCGCGACCAGCGGGTCGCCGAGCTCGGCCTGCAGCTGGTGGTGGCGAGCGTGCAGGAGGCGCTCAACCGGGGCATGGTCCGCGAGTCGGGCGACGGGATGCGCAACCGGATCCAGACCCCGGTGCTGCTGGACGCGGTGGAGAAGCACCGCTTCGACGCGCTCTTCGGCGGCGCCCGCCGGGACGAGGAGAAGGCCCGGGCCAAGGAGCGGGTGTTCAGCTTCCGCGACGAGTTCGGCCAGTGGGACCCGAAGAACCAGCGGCCCGAGCTGTGGTCGCTGTACAACGGCCGGCACCACCCGGGCGAGTCGATCCGGGTCTTCCCGCTCTCCAACTGGACCGAGCTGGACGTCTGGCACTACATCGCCCGGGAGCGGCTGGCCCTGCCCTCGATCTACTACGCGCACGAGCGTGAGGTGATCGAGCGGGACGGCATGTTCTACGCGGTCAACGAGTTCTTCCGCCCGCGGGCGGGCGAGGAGCGGTTCAAGGCGCAGGTGCGCTACCGCACGGTGGGCGACGCCTCCTGCACGGCGGCGGTCCGCTCGGACGCCGACACGGTGGAGAAGGTCATCGAGGAGGTCGCCGCCACCCGGATCACCGAGCGCGGCGCGACCCGCGGTGACGACCGGGTCAGCGAGGCCGCCATGGAGGACCGCAAGCGGGAGGGCTACTTCTGATGAGCGTCGAGACCGTGACCCCGGCCGGGCCGGAGACGGCGGCCCGGCCGATGGACCTGCTGCGGTTCGCCACCGCGGGCAGCGTCGACGACGGCAAGTCGACCCTGATCGGCCGGCTGCTGTACGACACCAAGTCCCTCTTCACCGACCAGCTCGCGGCGGTCGAGGCGGTCAGCGCGGCCCGAGGCGACGAGTACACCAACCTGGCGCTGCTCACCGACGGCCTCCGGGCGGAGCGGGAGCAGGGCATCACCATCGACGTGGCGTACCGCTACTTCGCCACCCCCCGGCGGAAGTTCATCATCGCCGACACCCCGGGGCACACCCAGTACACCCGGAACATGGTCACCGGCGCCTCCACCGCCGACCTGGCGCTGATCCTGGTGGACGCCCGCAAGGGCCTGGTGGAGCAGTCCCGCCGGCACGCCTTCCTGTGCTCGCTGCTGCGGGTGCCGCACCTGGTCCTCTGCGTGAACAAGATGGACCTGGTCGACTGGTCGCAGGAGGTGTTCGAGCGGATCGCCGACGAGTTCACCGCGTTCGCCGCGAAGCTGGACGCCCCCGACCTGACCGTGGTGCCGATCTCCGCGCTCCAGGGCGACAACATCGTCTCCCGCTCGGAGAACATGACCTGGTACGAGGGTCCGTCGCTGCTGCACCACCTGGAGCGGGTGCACATCGCCTCGGACCGCAACCTGGTCGACGTCCGGTTCCCGGTGCAGTACGTGATCCGGCCGCAGTCGACCACGGTCACCGACTACCGGGGCTACGCCGGGCAGGTCGCCTCCGGGGTGCTCAAGCCGGGCGACGAGGTGATGGTGCTGCCCTCCGGCTTCACCAGCCGGATCGCCTCGGTGGAGACCGCCGACGGGCCGGTCGCGGAGGCGTTCCCGCCGATGTCGGTGACCGTCCGGCTGGAGGACGAGATCGACATCTCCCGCGGCGACCTGATCTGCCGGCCGAACAACGCGCCGGTCGTCGCCCAGGACATCGAGGCGATGGTCTGCTGGATGGACGAGACCCGGCCGCTGCAGGTCGGCGGCAGGTACGCGATCAAGCACACCACCCGGTCGGCCCGGGCGATCGTCCGGGGGCTGCACTACCGGCTGGACATCAACTCGCTGCACCGCGACGAGTCGGCCGGTGAGCTGAGGCTCAACGAGATCGGGCGGGTCCGGCTCCGAACCACGGTGCCGTTACTGGCCGACGAGTACCGCCGCAACCGCACCACCGGCGGCTTCGTGATCATCGACGAGGCCACCAACCGGACGGTCGGCGCCGGCATGATCGTCGACACCGCCTGACGCCGCACCCCGGTGCCGCCCGCGCCGCCGGGCACGATCACGCTCGATCCACGAAGTAGTGGTCTCGCCGACTGGGCGAGGCCACTACTTCCATGATGGAGCAATCTTGCGCCGGCCGCGGTGCGCCGGCCGCGGACCGGGCCGCGGGCGGGAGGGGTCAGGCCAGGCGGGAGGCGCCGTCGGCCGGCAGCACGGTGACGTGGCCGGGGGCGGCGAAGCCGCGGTCGGCGTAGGCGCGGCCACTGCGGCGGCCACCTGCTCGGCGCGCTCCGCGTCGACCAGGGCGAGGACGCAGCCGCCGAAGCGCCGCCGGTCATCCGGGCGCGTGTGCCCCGGCCGGCGAGGGCCGCCTCGACCGCGGTGTCGATCTCCGGCACGGTGATCTCGAAGTCGTCCCGCATCGACGCGTGCGACGCGGTGAGCAGCGGCCCGATCTCCCGGATGCGCCCGGCGCGCAGCAGCGCCACGGTGTCCAGCACCCGCTGGTCCTCGGTGACCACGTGCCGGACGCGGCGTCGGGTCTCATCGCCGTCCAGCCGGTCCAGCGCGGCGTCCAGCCCGTCGGCCGGCACGTCGCGCAGGGCGGGGACGCCGAGCACCGGGCGGCCCGCTCGCAGGCGCTGCGCCGGGAGGCATACTCGCCGTCGGCGTGCCGGTGTGGCGCGCGGCTGTCGATGACGAGGACGGTCAGCCCGGCGCCGTCGAGGTCGAACGGGATCTGCTCGACGGACTCGGAGCGGCAGTCGAGGAAGAGCGCGTGCCCCGCCCGGCAGCGCATCACCGCCGACTGGTCCATGATGCCGGT
>JAEVHO010000292.1 GCA_016802835.1 Micromonospora sp. ATA32
CGATGGGGTGCCCCGCGGCGATGCGATCGGCGCCCTCGAAGGCATCGCCTCGGCCGCCGCCTGTCCGTGCCGGAGGGTCGCCGCCCGGTTGCTCGGCGCCGCGGCCGCCGCCCGGCGGGCCGCCGAGTTCGCCTCCGCGCCCGCCGAGCGCGACGAACTCGACCGGGTCACCGGCCGCCTGGCCGCCGCGCTCGGCCGGGAGTGTTTCGACGCGCTGGTCGCCGCCGGGCACGACCTGAGCCCGGGCGAGGCCCGGGCTCAGGTCTGACCGATCTAGCGCGCTGGGCGGTACGACGCGATGATCACGCCGCTCTTCATCACCTTGGTGTCGGCCAACTCCAGCGTCGCCGTCGCGTCGGCCAGCGGCGTGCTCACCGTGTCGCCGCCGACGAACACCGGGTGGATCCAGAACCGGGCCTCGTCCAGCAGGCCTGCCTTGAGCAGCGTGTGCGCGACCGGGCCGTACCCGTACATCAGGATGTCCTTGCCGTCCTGGGCCTTGAGCTTGGTGACCTCCTCGACCAGGTCTCCCCGCAGCACGGTGGTGTTGTTCCACTCCGGGTCGGTCAGCGTGGTCGAGGCGACGTACTTGCGGATGCCGTTCATCTCGGCGGCGCCGCTGTCCTCGGTCTCCTCCACCTGCGGCCACGCCGCGGCGAAGCCCTCGTAGGTGCGGCGCCCCATCAGCAGCGCGTCCGCGGCGTGCATCTGATCGCGGGCGAACTCGACGGCCTCGTCGTCGAAGAACGGCGAGGTCCACGCCGGGTTTTCGATGACGCCGTTGAGGGTGATGTAGGTCGAGGCAATGACCCTGCGCATGGCTTCCTCCTGGGATGTGTGTGCTCGCTGGTGACGACCTGAACTCTGCCGATCCGCGCTTACGGTTTGCTTCAGGTGCCCTTACCTAGCGCATGACCGGCGACGACGGCCCAGCGTGAGTGAACGACATCGATGTAACGACGGTGTGAGGCGCATCGCCGATGATGTTGGAGGCTGGGGCAGATCGGCCTTCCGACCCGGGCGCAAGCTCCACGAGGGAGGGCACACCCGGGCCGGCACCGCTTTCGACACTTACCCGGAGGCAGCATGAGTCAGCCCGTACCGCAATCTCAGCCGCCCGAATGGCCACCACGCCGCGCCGGCGCCACGTCGACCCCACCATCCGGCGGGAATTCGCCATACCCGCCCCCCGACGAGCCGCAGCGCACCGGCCAGTGGCGGTCCTACGTGCTGTTCGGTGGCATCACCCTCTTCATCGGCTGCATCGCCCTGATCGTCGTCGCCCTCAGCAGATAGCAGACGGGTCAACGACGACCTTCCGATCGGGCCCGGCGGCCAGGCCCTGTGTCAAGAGGGCCGACGCGCCGGCCGGGTCGGTCACCGGCCGGCGTCCGTGTCGGTGGCGGACCGCCCGCCGGGATCGCGCCGGACCGGGTTGGCCAGGATGCCTTCCCGCTCGTAGAACCGCAGCGCGTGCACGCTGAGCCCGGTGCGCTCGGCGACCTCGCCGGTGGGTCTGAGCTCGGTGGGGAGATCACCCCGCAGTTTGCCGTGCCGGCGCGTGGGTAGACCCCGTTATCCGTCGCAGAGAAAGGCCCCGAAGGTGGACAACAGCGAGTTCATCGACTCGGTGGCGAAACGCTTGCGCACGTCGGCCGAGCAGGCGACCGCCATCACGCGCGCCACGCTCACGACCTTGGCCGAGCGGATCGAGGGCGGCGAGGCGCGTGACCTTTCCGCCCAGCTTCCCGAGGAGCTGCGGGCCTACGCGTTCGCGCCGCGCGACAAGGCCCAACGCTTCGGGCTGGACGTGTTCGTGCAACAGGTCAGCGGACGGGCCGAGGTGGATGGGGCGCTGGCACGGGCCGGTATGCGCGCGGTGTTCGACACCCTGCGCGAGGCCCTCCCGCCCGGCGAGTATGACGACGTCATCACTCATCTCCCCGCGGAGTTCTGGGAACTCACCGACTCGGCGGCGCGATACGACGAAAAGCGCACCGCCGGTTGACGGGAGCAGGCGGTGTCGCCACCGCCCGCCCCCGGATCCGTGCGACATCACGCCGCCCGACCAGCTGATCGTCAGCAGAACCAGCCGTCCTGCACCCAGCCGCGCCGGTTGACGTGCCCGTACGCGAAGCCGTAGACGTAGCCCCCACTGCGGGGACCCTCGACCAGGAAGGTCTGTCCCCGGTACAGGGTGCCCATCCACGCCCCGTTGGGCTGGGTGCGTACGAAGAGGTCGTCGGAGCACACCGTCTCGCGCTGCCCGATCGTGCCGGTCGCGGCCCGCGCCTCGACCGGCGCCAGCGTCATCGCCGTCAGGGCCGCCACGATCAGCGCCCCGCCCCGCAGGGCGGCCCTCCGCCTCACCATGAGTCGTACCCCCCGATGCACTCGATGCGCAGGTAGCCCCAGTCGTTGGGACCGAAGTCGAAGGTGGCCGCCCAGCCGTTGTAGACCGGGTGCGCCCCGGGCGTGTGCCCGATCTTGTTGCCGTAGCCGAGGGTGCGCTTGAGGCCGTACGGGCCGCTGGCGGAGTCGTAGTTGTCGTAGAAGCTGGCGCTCTGGCAGATGACGATCGCGTGCCGGGGCACGACCGGATCGGCCCGGGCGGGCGTCGCAGCCAGTGCCGCCAGCAGGACTCCGGCCCCCGCCACGGCGGTGAGTCGGCGCAGTCGTCCACGCATCGGATCCCCTCCCTGTGCCCCGAGCCGAAAAATCGGCTGCGGTCGATGTATATCTTCGCGGTGGACGGCCTGCGACGCAACAATCCGGGCAGATTTCATCCAGGTGCTCCGATGCAACCCCTCGCTGGCCCGTGGATCAGATGGTGATGACGAGCGTGACCTCGCCGGCCTCGATGAGCTCCCGCAGCACGTCGAGGTTCGCCGCGCTCTCGGGCGCCACCAGCGGCACCAGGCGTGCGCCGATGAACGGCGACAGCAGGAACGCCCTCAGCTGACGGTCGAAGCCCTGCAGCCACCTGCCGTCGCTCGCCTCGCCTCCGACGAGGACCAGGGTGCCCTTCGGCGTCAGGGCTCGCCGGAGGTGGGACAGCGTGCGGTTGCCCGCGGTGTCGACGATGACGTCGTAGCGCCGCCCACGGTCGGCCACGTCCTCACGCGTGTAGTCGACGACCTCGTCGGCGCCGATGGACCGCACGAGCTCGAGCTTGGATGTGCTGCACACGCCGGTGACGTGGGCGCCAGCCGCCTTGGCGAGCTGGACGGCGAACGACCCACGCCGTCACCGGCACCGATGACCAGGACCCGGTGCCCCGGCCGCACCCTGCCCGCCGCGTGCACCACCTGGAGCGCGTCTGCCCGGAGACGGGGACGGCGGCGGCCTGCTCGAAGGTGAGGTTGCCGGGCTTGGGCGCGAGCTTGCGCTCCGGCGCCACGGCGTACTCGGCGTAGGCGCCCGCTCCGGTGCCGAACACCTCGTCTCCCGGCACGAACCGGGTGACAGCGCGCCCGACAGCCTCGACGACGCCGGCGAGATCCAGGCCGGGGACGCGGTTGCGGGGCCGGCGCAGCCCGTACCCGAGGCGCACCGCGTACGGCAGGCCGGTCACCAGGTGCCAGACGCCGGGATCGACGCCGGCGGCGCGCACCCGGACGAGCACGTCCCGGTCCCCGACCGCGGGCCGATCGACCTCCTGCGGGCGCAGGATGTCGGGTGAGCCGTACCTGTCCTGGACCATCGCCTTCACTGTTCATCCTCCTGGGACTGGCTGGCCGGGTGTTGGAACACCTCGGTGAGCGGCACGTCGAAGACCGCCGCGATCTGAAACGCCATCTCCAACGACGGCGAGTAGCGGCCCTGCTCGATGGCGATGACGGTCTGCCGCGTCACGCCGACCCGGCGGGCCAGCTCGGCCTGGGTCATCTCACCGTTGGCGAACCGCAGGGCGCGGATGGAGTTGGTGATCCGGGTCGGCTTCACCATGACTGGAAGCCCCTGCCGTAGGCGACGATCTTGGCGATCGAGCCGACGACGGCCGACAGCACGAAGCACAGGTAGATGACGTTGGCGATCCAGAAGTGGTCCCACTGCGCCAGCGCCATGCCCAGCGCCGCCACGCCACCGACGACGACGAACGAGTGGCCGACGTGCTCGCCGATCCGGTTGATCTCCCTGTCGCGCTGGTCCTTCTCGTTGGCGCCCTCGGGCGAGACGGTGGACAGGGCGACCTGGACCACGATCGCCACCAGCGCCATCACCCAGGCGCGTTTCTCCTCGAACGCCATCATCTCTCCCCTGTAAAGAATCCTTGACATCCACCAAGGTAAACCGAACCTGACATCATGTCTATAATTCTTTACTTCGTGGTGTGCGAAGCCCCGTGTGATCCGGGCGGCCCGAGTGCAGTCGAGCGCCAGTTGGCCAGGACCGAAGACGCCGGGGCCGGATGCCGGGAGGCAGCGCCAAATCGAGAGTTCGGCCCTGCCCGGCCCGTCTGCCGTACCACGATGGGTGAGCGAGATCGAGCTACCCGCTCGCACCGTGCCGACCGGGAGCGGATCGTCCTTCGAACCGGCCGTTGGTGGCGGGAGGTGACGTGGAAGGGCTCGTGCTGATCGTGGTGCTGGGCGCCACGGTCCTGATCGGCACCACCATCGGTGGGCGCTACAGCGTGGCGCCGCCCGTCCTGCTCATCACCATGGGTTGCCTCCTCGCGCTCCTTCCACCGCTGTCCCACGTGGAACTCGACCCCAACGTGGTGCTGCTGCTTTTCCTTCCGGCGATCCTCTATCGGGAAAGTCTCGTCATCAGCCTGCGCGAGGTCCGCGCCAATCTCCTGGTGATCGCGCTGCTCGCCGTGGTGCTGGTGGGGGTGACGATGATCGCGGTGTCGCTCGTCGCGCAGCGGCTCGGGGTCAGCCCGGCCGCGGCGTGGGTGCTCGGCGCGGTGCTCGCGCCCACCGACGCCGCGGCGGTCGCCGGCCTGGCCAAGCGGATGCCGCGCCGGATCCTGACCACCCTGCGCGCGGAGAGCCTGATCAACGACGGCACCGCGCTGGTGCTCTTCTCCGTCGCGCTCGGCCTGATCACCGGGCACGCCGCGCCGACTGTGCCCAGCCTCATCGGTCAGTTCGTCGGCTCGGCGCGGCGGGATCGCCGCCGGCCTGGTGGTCAGCGCGGTGGTGGTGCTGGTACGCCGACGGCTCGACGACCGGCTGCGCGAGGGTGCGCTCAGCGTCCTCACCCCGTTCACCGCGTTCTTCCTCGCCGAGACCGTTCACTCCAGCGGCGTGCTGGCGGTGGTGGTCGCCGGCCTCGTCCTGTCCTACGCCGGCCCCCGGGTCATCCGGGCGCCCTCCCGGGTGATGGCCTACAACTTCTGGGACCTCACCACCTTTCTGATCAACGGCTCCCTGTTCGTGCTCCTCGGCATGCAGATCCCGCGCGCCGTACGGAGCATCACCAGCATGTCGCCGGCGATGGCGCTGACCATCGCGGCGGTGGTGACCGTCGTGGTGGTGGCGACCCGGCTGGTGTGGGTGCACGTGTCGGCGTACGTCCTGTGGGCCATCGACCGCCGGGCGTCGCAGCGGGACCGTCGGGAAGGGTGGCGGTCGCGGACAGCGTCCGGGTGGGCGGGCTTCCGGGGCGCGGTGTCCCTCGCGGCGGCGCTCGCGGTACCGACGACCACCGCCTCAGGCGCGCCGGTCCGCGAGCGTGACCTGATCATCTTCTGCACCGCGGTGGCCATCGTGCTGATGATGCTGATCCAGGGCACCACGCTGCCGGCCGTCGTCGGTTGGGCGGGTCTGATGGGTGACCAGGAACGCGTCGACGAGGTGCAGCGAGCACGGCAGCTCGCCACCGAGGCCGGGCTGGCGGCGTTGCCCGAGGTCGCCGCCAGCCTCGGTGTTTCCCAGGACGCGGTCGACCGGCTCCGAGCCGACTACCAGCGGCACCTCGACGACGTCACCTCCGGCGAGGGCCACGAGGCACTGCAGGCCCGGGACCTGGACCGCCGCCTGCGGCTGGGCGTGCTGGATCACAAACGACGCGAAATCACCCGACTGCGGGATGCCAACGAGATCGACAACATCGTGCTGCGGGAGGTGCAGGCCGCGATGGACATCGAGGAGATCCGGCTGCTGGGTCCCGAGACGAACGACTAGTGCGGTGTCCACTAACGTTCACCGGGTTTGCGGTGGGTGTTGTGGATCCTCGCCTTGAGGGGGCGAGCGACTCCCCATCGGGTGGTGGGGCGGGCCTCCGCGGGCCAACTGAGCCTCGCGCCGCCCGGGGGTGGGCGGCGGGGGGTCACGTCGGGACCGGCCGGCGCCGGGAAGGTGCCGGCCGGCTCGACGGTGCGTGACCACCTGCGGCAGCACAACGGCTGTCGGGGTGGTGGATCCGCCGCCCGGAACACGGGTGGCGATGCTGGCGGCCGCGACGAGGTCGCGGTGCCCGGAGAATGCGCAGTGCGGGCAGGACAACGTCCGCCCCCGAGGTTTCGGCACCCGCCTTCGGCAGGCGGGGCAGGTGGACGAGGTGCCGCGTTCGTCGACCAGCCGCATGCTGATGCCAGCCAGCGCGGCCTTGTCGACAAGAACCTGGACCAGCCGTCCGATCTGCCACTGCCGCAGCCGCAGGTTGTGCCGCCGTCCGGCGGGGATGTGGAGCACGCCGCGGGGGTCACCCACGTGCAGCACACCGACACGCTGCCGCACCGCCCAGGAGACAACGGTGCGGGCGGCCTCGTGCTGGGCCTGACGGACCCGGCGCCGGTGCCGGCCCTCCACCAGGCGTGCCCGGCGCCGATACTGCCGCCACCGCCGAGACCCCTTCTGGCCCGGCCTGGGTGCCCGGCGGGCGACGGCCCGGCGGCGGGCTTTGGTG
>JAEVHO010000293.1 GCA_016802835.1 Micromonospora sp. ATA32
GCCCCGGCCGTCCGGCCCGGCATCGCCGCTGGGGGACGGGCTCTGCGGCGCCCCCGAAGAACCCCTGGGGGTACGACTTCTGCGGCGGCTCCCGGATCCGGCAACCCGACCCTGGGATCTGCGACGTCTTCGACTGTGGGCAGGACTTCTGGGCCGGCCGGGGCTACCTGGTGCAGTGCCGGGACGGTCGATCAGCCTGACCGGCGGGCGATCCCAGGCCTGCGCCGAGCACAGGGGAGTACGCCGCACCGTCTGGACCTGACCGCCCCTCGCGTCACGTCCTCGGCGGTGTTCCGTCAGGGGGATGACCACATTCCGCCGCTATGGCACCCTGGCGATACCGTCCGGGCGTGTCCCGCACCGTGACCCTCGTCCTCGTCGATCGGGCCGGCCGGCCGTTGGGCGCCCTCCCGCCGTACGAGGTGCCGGAACCCTGGTGGCAGGACGTCGCCTCGGTGGTGACGCAGGCGCGACAACGGCACGGCCTCGAGGTCGCCGTGCTCCGCCTCCTCGCGGCGGACCGACCCGAGCCGCACGGCGGCGCGGTGACCTACCTGGGCCAGGTGGACGACCCGCCGCCGCACCTGCCGCTCGCGCCGGCCCGGGTGGACCCGACGCCCGATCCGCTGCGCGCGCCCTGGGCCGAGCCGGGCGGCCCGGCCCGCAGCCTCGCCTGGGCCACCGCGCAGCTGCGTCGCCTCGGGCGCCGGAGACCCGGGTCGCCCAGCAGCGCGCCTGGAACCTCTCGGCGATCTGGCGGCTCGACGGCGACCACGGCACGGCCTGGCTCAAGCAGGTGCCGGCCTTCCTCCGGCACGAGGCCGCGGTGCTGCGCTGGCTCGACCAGGCGGCGCCGCGTACCGCCCCGACCCTGCTGGCCGACGACGCAGCGGGCCGGATGCTGCTCGACCACGTGCCCGGCGAGGACCGCTACGCCGCCGACGCCGACGAACGGGACGCCATCGCCGCCGACCAGCACACCATCCAGCTGCGCGCCGCAGACGACGTGGAGCGGCTGGTGGCGGCCGGTGTACCGGATCAGCGGGGTGACGCCCTCGCGCGGTGGATCCGCGCGGCGCTGGCCCCGCACGAGACATCCGTCGTAGACGATCTGCTCGACGGGCTGGACGCGCGGCTCGCCGAGGTGCGCGCCTGCGGCCTGCCGGACACGCTGGTGCACGGCGACCTGCACCCCGGCAACGTGCGGGACGACGGTGACCGCCGGGTGATCATCGATTGGGGTGACGCGTTCGTCGGGCACCCGGCGTTCGACATCCTCCGGCTGACCGAAACTCTCAACCCGGGTACGGCGGCGCCACTGCTGGGGGCGTGGAGCATCCGGTGGCGGGCCAGTGTGCCCGGCTGCGATCCCGACCGCGTCGTCGGGCTGCTCCGCCCGGTCGCCGCGCTGCGGATGGCGGCTGTCTACGCCGGATTCCTCGCCGCCATCGAACCCAGCGAACGGCCGTTCCACACCGCCGACGTCCCGGCCTGCCTGGCTCGGGCGGCGGCCGAGGCGGATTGGAGCCGGCAATGAGCGACAGGGCGGTCGCCCTCTCACGGGGGACCTGACCAGTTCAGCCGGCACGCTCCCATGCCATCACCTCACACCGCGCCGAAGTCGGGGACGGTGATCGTGCCGTCGTCGGCGAGCGGGAAGCCGGGGTTGTAGGCGATCTCCCAGACATGGTCGTCCGGGTCGGCGAAGCAGGCCGCGTACCCGCCGTAGAACGTCTCCGTCGCCGGCCGCGTCACCCGGGCGCCGGCGTCGACGGCATGGCTCAGCGCGATGTCGACCTCGGCCCGCGACCGGACGTTGTGGGCCAGGGTCATCCCGCCGAATCCGCCGGTGACCCGGTCATCGACGCCCGCGTCGACGGCGAGCTTGTCGCGCCCCCACAGCACCAGTGCGAGCCCACCGGCCTGGAAGAACACCGTCTCCTCGACCTCCTGGCCCCGCCAGCCGAGCCGTTCGTAGAACGCCCGGGCCCGCGCGACGTCGGTAACCCCGAGGGTGACCAGGCTGATGCGTTGCTCCATGTCCGGACCGTACCCTGGCAAGGGCGCCGCGACGGCGAGCCTCCTCCAACGTGATCACCCGGGGGCGTGGCAGACGGCCTCGACGTTGTTGCCGTCCGGGTCCCGGACGAATGCGCCGAAGTAGGTCGGGTGGTACTCCGGCCACACCCGGGTAGCGTGCAGCACCTTCGGGTGACCCGTCGGCCGCGAGGTACCTCATGGTCTCCGCCGGGCCGGCGCCGCAGAGCAGCTGCGCGTCGATCGCGCAGGCCGCGTCCATGCTCGACTGCTTCGCCCGCCAGATGGGCAGGACGTCGTCGAGCCGGGCCCGCGTGGAACCGCTGCACGCAGCAGAGCTTCATCACCTGCGTGTCGGCCTCCAGGCCCAGGGCGGTCTGCGTGGCCAGCATCTCCCGCACCGGTCGCAGGTCGGTTGGGCGCAGCCCGTGACGGTCCAGCCACTCGTCCTCAGCCTCGTCCACAGCAGCACGCTACGAGATCCCCGCGAACCCGTGGGTACCGCCATTGTCGGCCGAGGGTGCTCCTTGCCACCCGCCATCCCTGGCCTGACGTACCCGTTGGCCGAAGGTCCCGCCCGCCGGTGACCTCGTCCCCTGCCGCGCGGGCCGACCGCCGCGCACGCTGAGAACGACCGCCGGTCCGGCCCGCGGCACGGCGGAGGCAGCGTCGGGAGGCATCGTGACCGCGCAGCTCACGGCCCGCACACCCCAGCGGTACGCGGACCGCCCGCTCGCCGCCACCCTGACCGCCCTGACCCTGGCCCTGGCGGCGACCGCCGAGTTATAGCATCGATGCTATGACCCGGGGTAGCCTCGGGAAGCTACGGGAACTGCGCTTCTACCTGGAGCGCGACGCGGTACGCGTGACGTACTGGATAGCCTCCGATCGGAGGATCATCCTGCTGACCGTGATCCGAAAGACGCGGATGCGGGAGGACCGAGACGTCGAGCGGGCCCGGCGGGCGCCTGACCAGTGCGTGGCGGAGCGGCACATCGTGGACGAGGGGGCAGAACGATGAGTGATCGCATCGACTGGAACGACCTGCGTGACCGCCGGATGGCGGAGCCGGGTGCGGCCGAAGCGTACGACGCGACGCGCATCGCCTTCGACCTGGGCCAGGAAGTACGGCACCTGCGGGAGCAAAACGGCTGGAGCCAAAGCCAACTGGCGGGATCCGCCGGAATGACCCAGTCCGCCGTCGCGCGGTTCGAGGCGGGAGGCACGGTGCCGACCCTGCCCGTCCTGGAACGACTCGCGCGTGCGCTGAACAGGCGGCTCGATGTCCGCTTCACCCCTGACGCGGACGCGGCCTGAGCCCTGCTCCACCGATCAGCCGGGCAGGTCGATGCGCAGCCGCCGGGCCAGCTCGCGGTGCGCGGCCGACACGGCGTTCACGGTCAGAGTGAGCATCTCGTCGGCCCGGAGCGGCTCGGCGAGCGGTGACCTGGACAGGTTGCGCCAGCAGGCGCGCACCGCCCTGACCCGGTACGACAAGGCGGTCCTCGACGCGGGTGGAACGCAGAGCTTTGTACCGGTCGGCGAGCTGACCGACCAGCTCGGCGACTGGGAACCGGCAAACGGGGACAACAACAAGCAGGCGTTGCTGGCCGGCCGGGTCTCGCCGCCACAGCGCTGCCCACCGCCGGGCAAGCGACGGGGAAGGTGGTCTGGGAGAACGGCAGGACGGAGCCGGGCGGTCCTCGAGGTGCAGCAGGGCATGCCGGTCCCGCTGACGATCACCGGCTGACCTGGTCCCGGGTTACCCGAGCGCGACCTGAACGGCGACGTCGCGCTTCGGGTAGTGCGCCTCCACCTGATCCGCGCCGTACTTGTCGCGGAACATCTCCACGACGTGGTTGACCCGGTCGGCGTCAGTGATCGGCGTGGCGCTCGTGCTCAACGCCGTTCCGTTCGAGGCCACCTGGATCATCGGTGTCCGCTGTACGTTCTTGTACCAGTCGCTGTCCGAGCCGGTTATCGGGACCAGGAACAGGCTCTCTTCTTCCTGCACGAACCACACGGGGTGCGAAATCTGCCGTCCGGTTTTCCGGCCGGTCACGGTGAGCTCGATCTCGCTGGCGCCCTCAAGGGCGTCCCTGACGGCGTTGGCCACGGTGTCCTCCGTCAATTTTGCTCGAAGTGCTCCCGCTTCCCAGGCTATGGACCTTCGCGGGCGCTCGCCGCGGGATCCGGGACACCGGCGGTAGCACCCGTCACGGGCACCTCACCGGGCGCAGGAGCCGAACTGGTTCCCACCGAGTTGGCGCTCGTGGCTCCTGCCCGCTGATCGATCGCCAGCAGGGGGCGGCCAGTTCCGACCGTTGACCTCAGTGCCGTCCGAGCAGGTTGTCGGCGACGTTCTCCAGGTGCCGCCGCATGGCGGCGTGTGCACCATCGGGATCCCGGTCGCGAAGGGCGTCGACGATCGCGGTGTGCTCGCCGTGGTAACAGCGGCGCCGCTCAGGGGTTGAGGTGCGTCGCTTGAGGCTCGCGCCACCGCGCTCCAGGCACCGAGAAATCCGGTCGAGGTCGGCCTGGGTGGCGACGCGGGCGGCGAGTGCGGCGACCGGCGGTTCGAGGACCAGCCGGACCTGCATGATCTCGGCCGGGCTGGCGTCGGAGGGTTGGCACGGTCCGTGACGTGACCGAGCTGCTCCCGCCACGGTCCGGGATGATCGAGGTGATTTGAGGGCTGGGCCCAGCTCGGCACGGTGCTGCGGGAGCGCATCAACGAGCGTCCGGCACGGCCGTTGAACTCGGTGGACCTGCTGGCACCGATCCCGACGCCACGACGCAACATCTTCTGTGTCGGAAAGAACTACCGGGAACACGTGGTCGAGTTCGGCCGCAGCGGCTACGACAGCCCGGACCGCTCCGAGGCGATGCCGGAGCACCCGGTGGTCTTCTCGAAAGCCACCACCTCGGTCAACGGCCCGTTCGCCGACATCGACCCGCACCACGGCGTCACCTCCGAAGTGGACTACGAGGCCGAGCTCGGTGTGATCATCGGCCGCGGCGGGCGTGGTATCACTCGCGAGCAGGCGTTCGACCACGTCTGGGGATACACGATCCTCAACGACGTCACCGCCCGGGACCTGCGCGCAGTTCATCGACGCGGTGCAGCGGGTCGCGGGCGGCGGGATGGTGATGGACCCGGAGGTGGTGTCCCAGCTGCTGGCGCGCAATTCGGGCGCGCAGCGGTTGGGGGAGCTGACGGCGCGGGAGCGGGAGGTGTTGGGGCTGATGGCGGAGGGGCGGTCGAACGCGGCGATCGCGGGGCGGCTGTTCGTGACGGAGAAGGCGGTGAGCAAGCACATCAACAACATCTTCAGCAAGCTGGGGATGCCGCCGTCGGAGGACGACAATCGGCGGGTGTTGGCGGTGCTCGCGTACCTGAACGGCTGAGGCGACTGCCGCGTTGTTCGAGGTCAGACAGGTCGCATCCTGATCCCGCCCGACCCCGGCTCGCCGGGCATGCCCATGGCCGATATGGCAGCGTGCGGGGCCCTGAGTAGCCTAGTTCAGCAGCCTCATCGGTCCCCGCGATGTGCAGTTGTCGTGTGGGGCTGTATGGAGGTGAACGGTAGCGGGGTAAAGCGGGAGGCTTGCATGGCGGTGGTTGGAGAGTTCTTTCCGGACAAGGCAAACGCCAAGCGTCACCCGACGGTCGTCGAGTGCGGCTGGCAGATTGTCAGGGACGGCCAGGAGACGCTGTTGCAGCTGAGCACCTATGGGTCCGACCAGCGGGCCAGCGGGAAGAAGGTTAGCCAAACGCTTCAGTTTGACCGGAAGGCCCTAATCGCCCTAATCCAGATTGCCAAGCAGTCGTTTCCAGGGCTTGAGGACTGAGCTGCGGTTCTGATCTCGTCAGGGCGCGGGTCGTCCCGGCGCCATAGCTGCTACGGCTGCCGATCCTCGTGCTGTTCCAGCACGTCGAGCAGATGTACAGGCGGGAACTGCTCGTCGACTGCGGTGGGGGAGTCGGCTACCTGCCCAAGGACCGGGTGTCCAACGTCGGCCAGCTCATCGAGGCGGTACGCCGAGCCGCTGACGGCGGCACGGTGATGGACCCGGAGATGGTGTCCCAACTGCTGGCGCGGAACAGCGGGGCGCAGCGGCTTCTCGGGTTCACAGCGCGGGAGCGGGAGGTGCTGGGGCTGATGGCCGAGGGGCGGTCGAACGCGGCCATCGCGGGGCGGTTGTTCGTCACGGAGAAGGCGGTGAGCAAGCACATCAACAACATCTTCAGCAAGCTGGGGATGCCGCCGTCGGAGGACGACAATCGGCGGGTGTTGGCGGTGCTCGCATACCTGAACGGCTGAGACTGAGGCGGCCAGCGGGTGGCCCTTGAACATCTCGGTCTTGTGACTACCTGAGATCGCTGTCAGATCATGGCGGACCGAGTCTGCGAAGAGATTCTTGAACGACTTGCCGGACACTTCTGAGCACTCGGACCGATGGTTCGCCGGTTTCGTCAACCATCATGCCGGCTCGTTCAGTGGAGCATTGACGACTCAGGGGTCCCACTGCCAGGACTCCTGCCTGTAGGGTCCGAAGACCGCCAGTGGGGAGGTGGGTGGGGATGCGCGTGTGGTCGCCGCAGGTGCCGACGCCGGAACGGGGGCCAACGGTTCTCTCGTTGCCCAGATCAGGGCCGGTCGACTGACTGGACCACAGGCGCGCCAGCGACTGCTTGACCATCGCGTCCCTACCACGAGTCAAAGGGTCCATATGCTCTCCCGCACCCGGGGCGCCGCCGAGTTCGGCCCGCATCGCGCCGGGCGGCCCGACACCGCCCGTCGTACCGTCCGCCAG
>JAEVHO010000294.1 GCA_016802835.1 Micromonospora sp. ATA32
ACCCGACCGGGCCCTGTCCGTGCGGCTCCGGTCTGCCGTACGGCGAGTGCTGCCACCGGCTGCACCGCGGGGAGGCGACCGCCGCGACCGCCGAGGCGCGCCACGTTCGGGGGCACCCGGTCCGGCGCCGATCAGCGGTCGGCGACAATGACACCGTGGCGAAACGCGGTGCCCGCCGAAGTGCGGCAGACGACCCGACCGGGCCCTGTCCGTGCGGCTCCGGTCTGCCGTACGGCGAGTGCTGCCACCGGCTGCACCGCGGGGAGGCGACCGCCGCGACCGCCGAGGCGCTGATGCGGTCCCGGTTCAGCGCCTTCGCCGTCCGCGACATCGACTACCTGCTGCGCAGCTGGCACTCCTCGACGCGACCGGCGCGCCTGCGGCTCGACCCGGGGCAGCAGTGGAGCCGCCTCGACATCGTCGACACGGACCGGGGCGGCCTCTTCGACACCATCGGCGTCGTCGAGTTCCGCGCCCACTACCGGGAGGCCGGGCGGCCCGGAACGCTGGACGAGCGGAGCCGCTTCGTCCGCGAGGACGGTCGATGGGTCTACCTCGACGCCCTGCCCGAATGAGCTCCGGTGCCCAGGCTGAGCCGGTCGACCGCGGCCGCTACGAGTTCGTCCGGGGGCAGTGAGCCGTCGAGCACCAGGCCGGGCTCGTCCGGCGCAAGCCGCTCCAGGATGGCCAGCTGGGAGTCGAGCAGGCTCGCCGGCATGTAGTGCCCGGCACGCTGGGACATCCGCTCCCGGATGACCTCGGCCGGCCCGTCCAGATGGACGAAGTCCACGGTCGGCGGCCCCTGCCGGAGCAGGTCACGGTAGGCCCGCTTCAACGCGGAGCAGGCCAGCACCGTGGACACGTTCTCGGCGTCTCGGGCGGCCATCCAGTCGGCGAGGTCGCGCAGCCAGGGCCAGCGTGCGGCGTCGTCGAGAGGCACGCCGGCACGCATCCGCGCCACACTGGACTCGGAGTGGAACTGGTCCGCCTCGGCGAAGGCCAGCCCGGTGCGGGCGCTGATCCCCTCGGCCACGGTCGTCTTGCCCGACCCGGACACTCCCATCACGATGACGTGCCGGGTCGGCTGCCGGCGGCCCGCCGGGTCAGTGGCGCGGTGGTCACCAGTCATGGACGGTCCCGTCCTTGAGGCGGTTGAACGGGAGGTAGGCCGGCACGTAGGGGAACAGGCCGGCGGCCTCCTCGTCCAGCTCGACGCCCAGACCCGGCTGGTCACCGGGATGCAGGTAGCCGTCGGCGAACGTGAAGGACTGCTGGAAGACCTCGTTGGTCAGAGCGCCGTGCTGCATGTACTCCTGGATGCCGAAGTTGTGGATGGCCAGGTCCAGGTGCAGCGCGGCCGCCATGCCGACCGGCGAGATGTCGGTCGGGCCGTGGATGCCGGACTTGATCTGGTACTGCGCGGCGTAGTCCAGGAGCTTGCGCATGGCGGTGATACCACCGGTATGGGTGACGGCCGAGCGGACGTAGTCGATCAGCTGTTCCCGGATCAGGGTCTGGTAGTCCCAGACCGTGTTGAAAACCTCGCCGATGGCCAGCGCGTGGTTGTGTGCTGGCGTACCAGCCGCAGGGCATCCTGGTTCTCCGCCGGGGTGCAGTCCTCCAGCCAGAACAGGTCGTACGGCTCGAGGGCCTTGCCGAGCCGGGCGGCCTGGATCGGGGTCATCCGGTGGTGCCCGTCGTGCAGCAGCGGCAGCTCGGGGGCCGAACTCGTTGCGCACCGCCTCGAAGACGCCGGGCAGGTGGCGCAGGTAGGCGCGGGTGTCCCAGTCCTCCTCGGCCGGCAGCGGGATGCGCTGCGCCGGTTCGTAGTCGTACCGCTTGCCGTCGGTGCCGGGCTGCGCGGCGACCCCGTACACGGCGTTGATGCCCGGGACGGAGGTCTGGACCCGGATCGACCGGTAGCCGAGCTCGAGGTGGTTGCGGATCGAGTCGAACAGTTCGGGGATGTCCCGGCCCGAGGCGTGGCCGTACGCCATCACGCCGGTCCGGGACGCGCCGCCGAGCAGTTGGTACAGCGGCATTCCGGCGGCCTTGGCCTTGATGTCCCACAGGGCGACGTCGACGGCCGCGATGGCCGCCATGGTGACCGGCCCGCGCCGCCAGTACGCGGAGCGGTAGAGGAACTGCCAGGTGTCCTCGATGCGGTGCGGGTCCCGCCCGATCAACAGCGGGACGACGTGGTCGCGCAGGTACGAGGCGACGGCCAGTTCCCGACCGTTGAGGGTGCCGTCGCCGAGGCCGGTGAGGCCGTCGTCGTGGTGATCTTCAGGGTGAGGAAGTTGCGGTCGGGGCTGGAGACGATGACGTCCGCTGCGACAATCTTCACGGGGTGCCTTTCTCGGATGCTGCTCAGCGTAGGGTGCTTCCCGGCTCGTGGCCGTCGAGAAGGGACAGCTCGTCGCGGCGCGGCAGCCCCTCCCAGTCGCCGTGACCGGCGACGACGAAGGCGCCGAGGGTCACCGCGCGGCCCAGCCGGCCGGCCAGGTCGAGCCCGTCGAGATGCCCGGAAAGGTAGCCGGCGGTGAAGGCGTCGCCCGCGCCGACGGTGTCCACCGCGGTCACCGGCACCGCCGCGGCGTGCCGGACGCCGTCGCGGGTGTACGCCCGGGCGCCGCCGCGCCGAGCTTCACCAGCACGGTCCGCACTCCGCGCGCCAGCAGGCCCGACGCGACGGTCGACTCGTCCGCGCCCGGCTCGTCGACGAGGTCCAGCTCGTCGGCGGAGGCGATGACGACCGAGGCGTACCCGGCCAGCGGGGCGAGCACCGCGCGGGCGGCTTCCCGGGTCCACAGCCGGGCCCGGTGGTTGACGTCGAGGCAGACCAGCATTCCCGAGCGGGAGCCGGTCTGCGCCGCCCACGTGGTGGCCTCGCGGGCGCTGTCGGACAGTGCCGGGGTGATCCCGGTCAGGTGCAGCACCCGGGCACCGGCGGCGAGCGGCTTGCGCAGGTCCTCGACGCGCAGGGCCGACCCGGCCGAGCCGGCCCGGTGGTAGCGGACCCGGGTCACGTCGGCGGTGCGCCGTTCCAGGAACATCAGGCCGGCGGGCCGGCCGGGATCCCTGGTCACGTCGTCGATGCGCACGCCCTCGGCGCGCAGCTGCCGCAGCACGTACTCACCCAGCTCGTCGGTGCTGACCCGACCGACCCAGGCGGCCCGGTGGCCGAGTCGGGCCAGCCCGATCGCGACGTTGGACTCCGCGCCGGCCAGGTGCATGGTCAGGGCGCCGCCGGCGGCCAGCGGTCCGGCCGCCCGCAGCGACACCAGCGCCTCGCCGAAGGTGAGCAGGTCGACCGCGGTCATGAGGTCGTCCGGCGGGTCACCGCCGCCAGGTAGGCCCGGGCCCGGCTGCGCAGCGCGTCGAGGTCACCGCCGGACGCGGCGTCCCCGACCAGCGGGCCGCCGACGCCGACGGCGATGGCGCCGGCATCCAGGTACCCGGGCAGCTCGGCCAGGCCCACCCCGCCGACCGCGACGAAGGGGATGTCCGGGAACGGGTCGCGCAGCCCCTTGAGGTACGCCGGGCCGCCGACGGAGGCCGGGAAGAGCTTGACCGCGGACGCCCCCATCCGGACGGCCGTGTACGCCTCCGTCGGGGTGAACGCCCCGGCGGCGAGCGGGAGTCCACGGCGGACGGCCTCGGGAATGGACTCGACGACGGCCGGCGTGACGACGAACTGTGCTCCGGCGGCGGCCACGTCGGCGACGTCGGCGACGGTCAGCACCGTTCCCGCGCCGACCAGGGCATCGGCGGGCGCGGTCGAGCGGATGGCCTCGATGGCCTGCAACGCCCCGGGCGTGGTGAGGGCCACCTCGACCACGCGTATCCCCTCGGCCAGCAGCGCGGTGCCGGCGGCGATCGCGCCGGCGGTGTCGGTGCCGCGGATGACCGCCAGGACGCGGGCCGTGGCGAGTTCGGTGGTCAGGTCGAGGGTCATGGTCACCATTCCGCGTAGGAGCCGTCGGGATGCCGGAACATCGGGCTGCGCCAGGCGTGGCCCCGCTTGTCCGCGGAACGGACCGCCTGCTCGTCGATCTCGATGCCCAGGCCGGGGGCGGTGAGCCGCTCGACGTGCCCGTCGACGAAGGTCAGCGGCGTCTTGTCCAGGCAGTAGTCGAGCACCTCGCGCCGAGGTTGTAGTGGATGCCGATGCTCTGTTCCTGAATGAGGTAGTTGGGCGTGGCGAAGCCGACCTGCAGGCAGGCGGCGAGGGCGATCGGCCCGAGCGGGCAGTGCGGGGCGAGCTGCACGTCGTACACCTCGGCCAGCGCCGCGATCTTGCGCACCTCGTGATGCCGCCAGCGTGCGAGAGGTCCGGCTGGGCCACCGCGATGCCGGCCTGGAAGACGGGCAGGAACTCCTGCCGGCTGTAGAGCCGCTCCCCGGTCGACACCGGCGTGGTGGTGGACCGGACGAAATCGCCGATGAGGTGGGAGTTCTCCGGCACGACCGGCTCCTCGAGAAGAGCGGCCGGTACGGCTCGAGCAGCGGGGCGACGCGGCGGGCGTTGGCCAGGGTGAACCGGCCGTGGAAGTCGACCGCGACGTCGCGCTCGTCGCCGAGCACCTCGCGGGCGGCGGCCACCCGCTGGACCACCCCGTCCAGCTCGGCGACCGACGCGATCGGGCTCATCCGCCCGGACGCGTTCATCTTGACGGCGGTCAGCCCGGCCTCGACCTGCGCGGCGATGTGGTCGCGGACCTCGCTCGGCTCGTCGCCACCGACCCAGCCGTAGACCCGGATCCGGTCCCGGACCGGGCCGCCGAGCAGCTGGTGCACGGGGGCCCCGTACCGCTTGCCGGCGATGTCCCACAGCGCCTGGTCGAGGCCGGACACGGCACTGGCCAGGATCGGGCCGCCCCGGTAGAACGAGCCCTTGGTCATCACCTGCCAGTGGTCCTCGATCCGCAGCGCGTCGCGGCCGATCAGGAGTTCGCCGAGTTGCTCGACGGCGGTACGGACGGTCTCGGAGCGGCCCTCGCAGGTCGCCTCGCCCCACCCGACGATGCCGGATTCGGTCTCGACGCGGACGAAGAGCCAGCGAGGGGCGACGAGGAAGGTCTCGACGCGCGCGATTGTCGTCATGGTGTCCTCAGCCCTTCGTGGCGCCGGCGGTGAGACCGGAGACGACATACTTCTGCACGAACAGGGCGATCAGCATGATCGGCAGGGTGACGACGGTGGCCGCCGCCATCAGGCCGCCCCAGTCGATGCTGGCGTAGCCGACGAAGTCGAAGATCGCGACCGGCAGGGTCTTGGTGTCGGCGCCGGAGAGCACCAGAGCGAACATGAAGTTGTTCCAGGAGAAGATGAAGGACAGGATGCCGGCGGTGGCCACGCCCGGCACCGACAGCGGCAGCGTGATCCGGCGGAACGCGCCGATGTGGGTCAGCCCGTCGACCAGCGCCGCCTCCTCCAACTCCTCCGGCAGGCTGTCGAAGTAGCCCATCATGATGTAGACCACCAGCGGCAGCGACACGAACATGTGGCTGAGGATCAGCACGCCGAACCCGCCGACCATCTGCAGGTTGGAGAAGACGTAGTACCAGGGCACCAGCAGCGAGACGCCGGGGATGACCCGCGCCATCAGCACCACCAGCGCGGACTTCTTCATGTTGAAGCGGCTCATCGAGTACGCGGCCGGCACGCCGAGGATCAGTGACAGCACGGTGGCCGCGAACGCCACCCAGAGGCTGTTGCCGATGAACTGGACGTAGTTGGCCCGCTTCAGGACGTTGGCATAGTTGTCCACGGTGGGCGAGAAGACGAACGCCTTGCCCGTGTCGTAGATGTCGACGTTGGTCTTGAACGACGCGGCGACCATCCAGAGCAGCGGCGCGAGCAGCGACAGCACCACGACGGCGAGCGCCACCACCCGGAACACCCGGTACGCGGTAGGGGGCTTCATCGCTGCGCCTCCTTGCGCTTGGCGGTCAGGGCCCACATCGACCCGATGATGATCAGGAAGAAGATGATGAGGACCGTCGACGAGATGCCGTACTCGTTGTAGTCGAAGCTCAGGCCGTAGGCGTACACGTTGAGCGTCTCCACCTCGTGGAACGAGCCGCCGCCACGGCCCTTGGTGGCGTAGAGGATGTCGAAGGTCTTCAGCCCGTCGATGGCCCGCAGCAGGATCGCGACGATCACGGTGGGCATCAGCAGCGGCAGGGTGACGTGCCGGAACCGCTGCCAGGTGCTGGCGCCGTCGATCCGCGCCGCTTCCTGGGGCTCGTCGGAGAGCGAGGTCAGCCCGGCGAGCAGGATCAGCACGACCATCGGCGTCCACTGCCAGATGTCGATGAAGATGGTGGTGGGCAGCGCCGAGTGCGGGCCGGCGAGCCACGGCTGCGGTGCGATGCCGACCCAGCCGAGCACCTGGTTCGCCAGGCCGATGTTCGGGTCGAAGATGAGCCGCCACATCATGCCGACCGCGACCGGGGTGGCGACCAGCGGCATCAGGATGGCGACCCGGACCCACTTCTGACCCCGGAACGGCCGCCAGAGCAGCAGCGCGACCGCCATCCCGAGGACGACCTCGAACAGCAGCGCGACGACGGTGAACGTGGCGGTCCGGCCGACGGCGGGCCAGAACCGCTCGGTGTCCGAGAGCACCTCGACGTAGTTCTGGAAGCCCACGAACTCGGACTCCGCCCGGACCGAGCCCTCGGCGTCGGTGAGGCTGAGGTATCCGGTCCAGGCGAGCGGGGAAGATGATCAGCGCGGCGACGAAGACCATGGCCGGCGCCGCGAAGACGCCACTTGCGATGGTCGTTGGCCCAGCGCGCCCACGCGGACGTGTCCGGCATGGCCGAGCGCCGCGGGGCG
>JAEVHO010000295.1 GCA_016802835.1 Micromonospora sp. ATA32
CCTCGCGGCCTCCATCGGCGCCGACCGCACCGCCGGCTCGTACGTCGACGCGGCCTCCGGCCGTACGGTGGTCGCGGTGACCGACGCGCGGGCCGCCGCCTCGGTCCGCGCGGCCGGCGGGGTCGCCCGGCTGGTCACCCGCAGCGCCCGCGCGCTGGAGCGGGCCCAGTCCCAGGTGGATCTCGGCATCACCGGCACCGCGATGTACGTCGACCCGGCCAGCAACCAGGTGGTCGTCGGGATCGACAGCACGGTCGGCGCCAGGCAGCTGGCCCGGATCCGCGCGGCCGTCGCCGCGGCCGGCGGCGCCGCCAGGATCACCCCGCTCGCCGGCACCCTGAGTATGCGGATCTCTGGTGGTGACGCCATCTACGGCGGTGGTTACCGCTGCTCGCTCGGCTTCAACGTGCGCAGCGGCAGCACCTACTACTTCCTCACCGCCGGGCACTGCACCAACCTGTCCGCCACCTGGTACGCCAACTCGGCGCTGAGCACCAAGCTCGGCGACCGGACCGGCACCAGCTTCCCCGGCAACGACTACGGCATCGTGCGGTACACCAACACCTCGATCGCGATCGCCGGCGCGGTCGGCTCGCAGGACATCACCACCGCCGGCGACGCGTACGTCGGCCAGGCCGTCAGCCGCAGGGGCAGCACCACCGGCGTCCACACCGGCACGGTGACCGGCCTCAACGCCACCGTCCGCTACGCCGAGGGCACCGTGCGCGGCATGATCGCCACCAACGTCTGCGCCGAGGGCGGCGACAGCGGCGGCCCGCTCTACGCCGGCAGCACCGCGCTCGGCCTGACCTCCGGCGGTAGCGGCAACTGCCGCACCGGCGGCCAGACCTTCTTCCAGCCGGTCAAGGAGGCGCTCAGCAAGTACGGCGTCTCCGTTTTCTGACCGCGCCTGACCCGTGGCTCCCCGACCTCCCGCCGGGGAGCCACGTCGCATGTGGCCTCCGCCCGCTGCCGGCGGCGAGCATGATGGGGTGCGTGGTGCAGGTGGCGGTCTGCGGGCCGGCGTCCGCGACGGACGCCGAGCTGACGCACGCCCGTCGGGTGGGGGAGCTGCTGGCCGAGCGCGGGGTGACCGTCCTCTGCGGCGGAGGCGGCGGGGTGATGGCCGCCGTCGCCGCCGGCGCCCGCTCCCGCGACGGCCTGGTGATCGGGGTACGCCCCGACGACGGCACGTCCCCCGGCCCGGTCGCCGACGTGTCCGCCGTGGTGGTCACCAACATGGGTCAGGCCCGCAACGCCATCCTGGTCTGGAGCGCCGACGCGGTGATCGCGATCGGCGGCTCCTGGGGGACGCTCAGCGAGGTGGCACTCGCCCTGCGGCGCGGCGGGATCCCGGTGGTGGTGCTCGGTGGCTGGCGCATCACCGACGCGACCGGCGCCCCGCTCGACGGCCCCACGTACGTCGACACCCCCGACCAGGCGGTCCGCAGAGCACTGTGATGACCACGTCGACCATCGCCTGCGGCGAACTATCTAGGCTCGCAGGTTATGGGACCGCCGACCGGGTCGCGCGGCGGCTGCCCGGCTAGCCAACCGATCAGGGCGAGCAGGTCGCACGGGTGTGTGGCGGTCAGGTCGGCGGGTTCGAGCGGGTCGTACTGGTGGCCCCAGGCCACCGCGACCGCCAGCGTGCCGCTGCCGCGTGCCGCTCCCAGGTCGAGCGGCGAATCGCCTGGCACCGCAACCAGCCTGTTCGCCAGTTTACCGGCATGAACCGCACTAAAGTCTCCCGTATCCGGCCCGCGCGACCAATGGCCTGTCCCGGATGCCATCAGAGCGTGACAGCGCGGCAGCGCCTCGGGCAGCTGTTCCGCACCCGTCCCGCCCATCGCCGCATCTGGGTCACAAAACGGGAGAAACTCATGCCGAATGATTCCGGCGAGAGCCAGCCGCTGGTCACGCAATACCACTGACGGGAACGTCCATGCCACCCGCGCTGCCGCGGCTCGAACCCCTGCGTCGGGTCCGCACCGACACGCTCGACGTCGCGTTCGTCGACGCGGGTCCGGCCGACGGCGAGGTCGTCCTCCTGCTGCACGGTTTCCCGTACGACATCCACAGCTACGTTGACGTGATCCCGAGGCTGGTGGCGGCCGACCGGCGGGTGGTCGTGCCCTACCTGCGCGGGCACGGCCCGACCCGGTTCCTGCATGACGCGACGCCCCGGTCGGGGCAGCAGGCCGCCATCGGCGCGGACGTCATCGAACTGATGGACGCGCTCGACATCCCCCGAGCCGTCTTCGCCGGGTACGACTGGGGCGGCCGGGCCGCCTGCGTCGCCGCCGCGCTCTGGCCCGAACGCTGTGCCGGACTCGTCTCCGTCAACAGCTACCTGATAGTGGACGTCAGCACCGCGATGACGCCGCTGTCGCCAGAGTTGGAGGCCGGCTTCTGGTACTTCTTCTACTTCCTCACGGAGCGGGGCCGGGCGGGGCTGGCCGCCCACCGGCGGGACATCGCCAAGGTCATCTGGACCCGCAACTCGCCAAAGTGGCGATTCGACGAGGCGACGCTGGACCGGGCCGCGTTGGCCTTCGACAACCCCGACTACGTCGACGTGGTCATCCACGCGTACCGGCACCGCCTCGGGCTCGCGGCCGGCTTCCCAGCGTACGAGGAGCTCGAGCAGCGGCTGGCCGAGCGGCCGATGATCACCGTTCCGGCGGTCACCCTGGACGGCCTGGCCGATGGCAACTTCCCGGCCACCGACGGCACCTCGTCCGCGCGACACTTCGCCGGCGCCCGGGTGCACGAGCAGGTGCCGGACGCCGGGCACAACCTGCCGCAGGAGGCGCCGGGGACGTTCGCGGACGCGGTGCTGCAGGTGGCGCAGCTTCGGCCCTGATCACCCCGCCGGGATGACCTCGGTGCCGTCCGGGTGGCGCCACCGCTCGGCAGCGCCGTCAGCCCACCGGCTCGACCGGATCGTCGGCGTTCGCCGGTGTCGACGCCGCGCGGTACGTGGCGGCCAGCCGCTTCGGGGCGCGGGCGTACCACGCCTCGACCACCAGCTCGGTCAGCTCCTCCACCGCAATCCGGTCGAGCCGCACGAGCACGGCCGGGTATCCGTCGAAGTGCGGGGTGGTGAAGTAGACGTCGGGGTCGTCGACGAGCAGCGCCTCCTTCGCGCCGAGGTCGGGCACCCGTGCGCCGAGGATCGGACCGTTCGGCGCGGCGTCCCCCAGCGCGGCGATGTCGCCCTTGCGCAACGGGCGCTCCCAGACGAAGGACTTGTCCTTGACCCGCCAGGCCGGCAGCTCCCCGTGCGAGGGGCTTTCGCTCGTCTCGGGCAGGGCGAGCGTGATCCGGCGGACGTCATCCCAGGTGGCCACGTCCTCGACGGTACGACGCCGCCGACGCCGGGGCCAGCCGGTCGAGCGGCGCGCCGGGCAGTTGGCGCTACCTCCGTGGCGCCGCCTCGCGCAGCAGGGCGATGTCGTGGTGGTCCACCTCGCGGAGCGGGTAGCCCTCCCGGAACCGCAGCTGCTGGACGGCCGACAGACACGGCACCGGACGCCCGTGAAGGCTGCCGGTGGTGAGCCCGTCCGCCGGGTACGCGAAGGTCGTCCCGTCCAGGCCGGCCTGCACGCCGCTGCCGTCCGGCCGGAACGCCACCGGGTGCAGATCGACCGTGCGGCCGTCCGGCGTGGCCAGCTCGGCCCGCACCGGCAGCCAGTCGACCGTCGTGACGAAGCCGAGCCGGTTCAGCAGTCGGAGCAGCTCGTCCTGCTGCGCGGCGTCGACGGCTAGGTCGAGGTCGCCGTGCGGGCGGGTCTGCCGGCCGATCACCGCGTCCACCGCCCAACCTCCGGCCACCCAGACCCGCAGCCCGTACGCTGCGAACTCGTCGAGCAGCGCGAGCACCTGCTCGCCGGTCACGGCGACTCCGCCCAGTCGGCGAGCACCTGGCCGAGCACGTGTCGCGCCTCCGCCGCCCGCACCGGGTCGGTCTCGTCCAGGGTGATCAGCGCCTTCCACAGCGCCCCACCCGCGGCCCCCGGGCCCACGTCGCCGCGTCGAGGTCGAGCGCGGCGCGGAACGCCGTCCGGCTCGCGCCGGACAGAAACGTCCAGGCGATCACCACGTCGCAGGCCGGGTCTCCCACGCCGCAGCAGCCGAAGTCGATGACCGCCGCCAGCCGCCCGTCCCGCACCAGCAGGTTGCCGAAGGCGATGTCGCCGTGGAACCACACCGGCGGGCCGGACCAGGTGGCCCGCAGGGCGGTCTCCCAGATCGCGGTGACGGCGTCGGTGGGGATCCGGTCGCCGAGCTTGACGATCGCCCGCCGGGTCTCCCCGTCGTACGTCGCCAGCGGCGCGCCCCGGAAGGCGCTGTGCGGCCCGGCCGGCGGCCCGTCGGTGGGGTCGACGTGCTGGAGGGCGGTGACGAAGCCGGCGAGCGTGGTGGCGAACGCGGTCAGGTCGTCCACCCGCGACCGGTACGCCGTGGCGCCCTCGATCCACCGGTAGACCGACCAGCGGAACGGGTAGCCCTCGCCCGGTCTGCCCAGCGCCAGCGGTGCCGGGACGTCCAGCGGCAGCCGCCGGGCGAGGACCGGCAGCCAGCGGTGTTCCTTGTCGACCTGGAGCGCGTACCCGGGACCGCTGGGCAGCCGCACCGTCATGTCCTCGCCCAGGTGAAAGGTGCGGTTGTCCCAGCCGCCGACGGCGACCGGCTGGACGGGAAGGTCGGCCCAGCGGGGGAACTGCGCGGCGATCAATTGGCGTACCAGCGCCACGTCGATCGTCGGCACGGGGGAGGCGGTCGAGGTCATCCAGCCCAGACTCGCGCCGCCGCCGGCGGGGCGCAACCGGGTTTCACCCCGGCTGGCGTCACCCGCACACCCGACTACAGCGGTAGCCTCTTCCTGCGCGGCATCGACAAGCTCTTCGTCACCACCGGCAGCTAGGAGACGCAGTCATGCCCCTCGACCCGCAGGTGGTCGCGTACCGGGCCGCGCGGGCGGCGGCCGGCACCCCGCCGCTCTACACCCAGACCCTGGCCGAGGCCCGGGCCGCGGACCTGGCCGCGATCCGCGCCGGCGGTGGCGACGTCGAGCCGGTGCACGAGGTACGCGATCTGCGCGTCCCCGGCCCGGCCGGTGACCTGCCGGTCCGCGTCCACCGTCCGGCGTCCCCGGGGCCGTTACCGACACTGTTCTGGCTCTTCGGGGGTGGCTGGACGCTCGGCAGCGTCGACACCGCCGACGGCATCTGCCGCCGGCTGGCCAACGCGGTGCCCTGCCAGGTGATCACCGTCGGCTACCGGCTCGCCCCCGAGCACCCCTTCCCGGCCGCGGTGCACGACTGCCACGCGGCCACCCGGTGGATCATCGGGCACGCCGACGAGTTCGGCGTCGACCCCGACCGGCTGGCCCTGGGCGGGGACAGCGCCGGCGGCAACCTCGCCGCGGCGGTCACCCTGCTGGCCCGGGCCGAGGGCGCCCCCGGTTCGACGCGCAGCTGCTGGTCTACCCGAACACCGACCAGCGGGCCGACACCGCGCAGGCCCGGAACTCCGACGACGACCCGCTGCTGTTCAACCGGCACTCGGTCGACTGGTACCGGGGGCACTACCTGGCCGACGCGGCCGACGCGGCCGACGCGGCCGACCCGCTGGCCTCACCGCTGCTCGCCGAGGACCTCTCCGGCCTGCCGCCGGCCCTGGTCATCACCGCCGAGTACGACCCGTTGCGCGACGAGGGGGAGCGGTACGCCGACCGGCTCCGCGAGGCCGGAGTGCCCATCGAGCTGACCCGCTACCCCGGAATGATCCACGGCTTCTTCGCCATGCCCGGCGCGTTCGACGCGGGCAGCCGGGCGTTGGACCAGGCCGCCGACTTCCTGCGGTACCGCCTCCGCGCCGTCGACCCGAGCGCCGGGCCGACGCCGACGGCATCACCCCGGCTCCGGGCCGGTCCGCCGATGGCTGAGACGCTGCTGCCGGGCGCACCGGAGGCCACCGTCCCGGCCAGCCTGGGCGACGTCGCCGCGCTGGCCCGGCAGGCGCTGCCCCCGGACGTCTGGGACTTCATCGACGGGGGCAGCGGCACCGAGACCACACTCGCGGCGAACCGGCGGGCGCTGGACCGGGTGGCGGTGCTGCCCCGGGTGCTGAGCGGCGTGGACACCCCCAGCATCGGGGCCTCGCTGCTCGGCGCCGCAGGCGATGCCCGTCGCGGTGGCGCCGATGGCGTACCAGCGGCTGGTGCATCCCGACGGGGAGCCGGCCCTGGCCGCCGCCGCCCGGGCGGCCGGGGTGCCCCTACGTCGCCAGCACCCTGAGCAGCGCGCCTATCGAGGAGATCGCCGCGGCCGGCGGGCCGGTCTGGTTCCAGCTGTACTGGCTGCGGGACCGGTCGATGGTCGGCGACCTGCTGGACCGGGCCGACGCGGCCGGCTGCAACGCGCTGATGGTCACCGTCGACGTGCCGATCCTCGGCCGGCGGCTGCGCGACGTCCGCAACGCCTTCGCCCTCCCGCCGCACGTGGTGGCGGCCAACCTGCCCGGCGGGCGGGACGACCTCGCGAACACCGGCACCCCCGGGGTGTCCGCGGTCGCTGCCCACACCGGCGCCGTCTTCGCGCCCACGTTGAGCTGGGCGGACCTCGACTGGCTGCGCGGCCGGACGACGCTGCCGCTGCTAGTCAAGGGCATCCTCGACCCGCGCGACGCGGACCGCGCGGCGCAGGCCGGCGCGGACGCGGTGGTGGTCTCCAACCACGGCGGCCGGCAGCTCGACGGTGCCCCGGCCACCGCGACCGTGCTGCCCGAGGTGGTGGCCGCGGTCGGGGACC
>JAEVHO010000296.1 GCA_016802835.1 Micromonospora sp. ATA32
GGCCGCCGGCCTGCCGGCCGGCTCCCAGGCCGAGCCGCCTCGGGGCGCCCCGGTGGTGCGGGGCGACCCGCAAGCCGTTCCGCCTGCACCGGGTCCGCCGCCGCTGATCCGCGCGCGCCAGCCGGCCGCCCCTCGGGGCCCGAGGTCGCGGGTCGGCCGTGGGGGTCAGGGTGATCCGCAGCCGGCCGGCAGGCCGGCAGGGTGGACCAGCTCCACCACCTCGGTCAGCGAGCGCAGCACCGGCCCGTTCCAGGCGGGCTCCGCGTTGAACACCATGTGCTCGGCCAGGTCGGGTGCGGCGAGTTGGACGGCGGTCATCCCGGCCCGCCGCGCGCCGGTGAGCTCCTGGCTCCCGCCGTCGCCGACGTAGAGGCAGTCCTCCGGCCGGAGCCCCAGCCGCCAGCAGGCGGCCAGATAGAGCGCCGGATCCGGCTTGCACCGTCCGACCTGCACGGAGAAGACCCGCACGTCGAGCAGCGGTGCCACCGCCAGCTGGGGCAGGAACGCCGGCAGCTCGTGCGTGCAGTCGCTGATCAGGCCGGTGCGCACCCCCCGCTGGCGCAGCGCGGCCAGCGTGGGCACCGCCTCGACCCGCAGCCGGGTGTCCGCGCGTACCGCCCGGTGCCGGGAGGCCACGGCCGCGCGTAGCGCGCTGTCCGACGGATGTACGCCGGCCTGCGCGCAGACCCAGCGCAGGGTCGCCTCGGCATTGCCGAGCAGACCGCTGGCCCGCTGGTAGAAGGTGCGGTCGAGCACCTCGACCAGGGTCTCGCTCGGGCAGCCCAGCAGCTCCGCCGTCGACTGGTGGGCCGAGCCGCGCTGCACGGAGCGGGTCAGCGTGCCGAAGAAGTCGAACAGCACGGCCTGGAAGCTGGTCACGGGGGGGAACGCCTCCTGGCGGTCGAGGGGGTCGCCGGCGCGTACGGGCGTGATCGTAACGGAGTGCTGACCATCCGTGCTGGCCCGTGCTGTGTGAGGATTGCTCCCCGTGTCGCCACCTCAGCACCGCCCGCCGCTCGACCCGCTGACCATCGGTGTGGTCGTGGTCGCGGTCGCCGCGGTCTCGTCGTCCGCCCCGCTGATCGCCTTCGCGGCCGCGCCGGCCCTGGCCATCGCCTTCTGGCGCAACCTGCTGTCGATCGCCCTGCTCGGCCCGTTCTCGCTGGCTCGCCGGCGGGCGGAGTTCCGGGTCCTCACCGTGGGCGCGGGCCGGCGGGAGGGCTGGTACTGCGTGCTCTCCGGGGTGGCGCTGGCCGCGCACTTCGCCACCTGGATGCCGAGCGCCAAGCTGACCTCGGTCGCCGCGGCCACCGCGCTCGGCGCGACCCAGCCGGTCTGGCAGGGGCTGATCGCCCGCTGGCAGGGCCGCCGGTTGCCACTGGCGGTCTGGGCCGGGATCGCGGTGGCGGTCGTCGGCGCGACGCTGGCCACCGGCGCCGACTTCGCGGTCTCCGGGCGGGCGTTCGCCGGCGACCTGCTGGCGGTGGTCGGCGGGATGTTCGCGGCGGTCTACACCGCGTTCGGCGAGCGGGCCCGCGCCAGCATCAGCACCACCACGTACACCACCATCTGCTACGGGGTCTGCGCGCTGATCCTGCTGGTCGTCTGCCTGGTGGGCGGGGTGCCGCTGCGCGGCTTCGACACCGGCACCTGGCTGGCGATCCTCGGCCTGGTGGCCGGCGCCCAACTGCTCGGCCACTCGATGTTCAACTACGCGCTGCGCCGGATCTCGGCCACCACGATCAGCGTGCTGATCCTGCTGGAGGCGCCGGGCGCCGCGCTGATCGCCTGGGTGTGGCTGGGGCAGCTGCCCCGCCCGCTCGCGCTGCCAGGGCTGGCGCTGCTCGTAGCCGGGGTCGCCGTGGTGGTGCTGGGCGGCGCCCGGGCCGGTCGGCGGACCACGCCGGCCCCCGTCCCCGCCGACGCCGCCGGCTGAGGCAGCACTCTCCTGGAAAGAGTGGCTGAGGCAGCACTTTCCCGGAGAGAGTGGCCATTCCGCCGCCGGAGGCAGCTCTTTCCGTGAAAGTGCGGGGGGAGGAAGTGCCAGCGGGGACGGCGGGACGGCGACGGAATGAATCAGCGGGGCGGCGCGGACGCGGCCGGGGAGCCGGACCGCGGCACCGTCGTCACGCCGTCGGCCGAGTTCCCCCCGCTGGATCCGGCCGAGCTGGCGGCGCTGCGGCGGATCGGCGAACGGTGGCGGGTGGCCCGGCGCGGTCGCCCGGCCGGCGCGGACGAGCTGCCGGTCGACCCGACGCTCGGCCGGTACCGGCGCCGTCCCGAGCCGACCCGGTTCGGCCGGCTGGCGCCGATCGCCCTGTTCCGGGTCGAGGAGCCCGACGAGCTGGTCGCCACCGAACCGGCCAACCTGCCCGGGTCCCGGCTCGGCCGAGGGCTCGCCCGGCTCCGGCGCAGGCTGTTCGGACCGCCGTTGAGCAGTTCGGCGGTGCTCTACGAGCGGATGCGCAAACTGGTCGCCCTGCCGGTGCTCTCCTCCGACCTGCTCAGCTCGGTGGCGTACGGGCCGGAGGCGATGCTCTCCGTGCTGGTGCTGGCCGGCAGCGCGAGCCTGGGCCTGTCGCTGCCGCTCGCCGCCGTGCTCGTGGTGCTCATGATCGCGGTCGGCGTCTCCTACCGGCAGACCATTCCCGCCTACCCGCACGGGGCCGGCTCCTACATCGTGGCCGGTGACAATCTCGGGGCCCGAGCGGGGCTGACCGCCGCCGCCGGCCTGATGCTGGACTACGTGCTGACCGTGTCGGTCTCGGTGGCGGCCGGGATCAGCGCGATCACCTCGGCGCTGCCCGCCCTCGGCCCGTTCACCGTCCCGCTCGGGGTGCTGGTGATCGGCCTGCTGCTGGCCGGCAACCTGCGCGGCGTACGCACCGCCGGCAACCTGTTCGTGCTGCCCACGTACGCCTTCATGGTCGCGGTGCTGGCGCTGCTGGTGGTCGGCTTCCTCCAGGCGGCCGGGCGGGGTTTCGCCCCGGCGCCCCCGCCGGCGGTGCCGGCGTCGAGGGGCTCGGCCTGCTGCTGGTGCTGCGGGCGTTCGCCTCCGGCGCGGTGTCGATGACCGGCATCGAGGCGGTGTCGAACGCGGTGCCGGCGTTCCGGCCGCCGGAGTGGCGCAACGCCCGCACCACCCTGGGCTGGATGGTCGCGATGCTGGTGCTGCTCTTTGCCGGCCTCACCCTGCTGATCCACCTCGCCGGGCTGGTGCCGTCGCCGGGGCAGACGTTGCTGTCCCAACTGGCCCGGCGGACGTTCCCGACCGGCCCCTGGTACGCGCTGATCCAGGCGGCCACCGCGCTGATCCTGCTGCTGGCGGCGAACACCGCCTTCAACGACTTCCCCCGGTTGCTCTTCTTCATGGCCCGGGAGGGTCACGCGCCCCGCCGATTCCTGCACATGGGCGACCGGTTGGCGTTCAGCAACGGTCTGGTCGCGCTGTCCGTCACGGCGGCCGTCGTCTTCGTCGCGTTCCGCGGTCACACCCAGTCGTTGATCCCGCTCTACGCGGTGGGGGTGTTCCTGGCCTTCACCCTCTCCCAGTCCGGCATGGTGGTGCACTGGCGGCGCCGGCGCGGGCCTGGTTGGCGCCACCGGCTGGTGCTCAACGCCGTCGGCGCCGCCCTCTCCGGTCTGGTGCTGCTGACCGCCGCGGTCGCCAAGTTCACCGAGGGCGCCTGGGTGGTGGTCGTCGCCGTACCGCTGCTGGTCCTGCTCTTCAGCCGGGTGCACCGGCACTACCGGGCGCTGCACCAGGCGTTGGCGCTGCACCCGCCGCCGGCCGCACCGGCCCCGGCGTCGCCGGTGGTCCCCGCGCCATCGCCCCCGGCGGCCCCCGGTCCGTCGGGGCCCGGGCCCGGTGCGGGCGCGGGCACCGAGGGCGAGGAGCTTCCCCAGCAGGTACGCCACCTGGTGGTCGTGCCGGTCGCCCGGCTGAACGGGCCTCGCTGCGGGCCCTGGCGTACGCGGCGTCGCTCGGCCAGCCGACCCTCGCGGTGCACATCGCCCCCGAGGAGGTGGAGGCCGACCGGTTCCGGGAGCAGTGGCGGGCCTGGGGGGACCACCTGCGGCTGGAGACGATCGTGTCGCCGTACCGGGCGGTGATCGGGCCGCTGGCCCACTACCTCGAGGCGTTGCACGCCTCCCGGGCGGACCTGGTGCTCACCGTGATCGTGCCGGAGGTGGTGATCCGCCACCGCTGGCACCGGCCGCTGCACAGTCAGGCCGAGCGGCGGCTGCGCGGGGCGCTGCGGGCGTTGCCCGGGGTGGTGGTCACCAGCGTCCCGGTGCACCTGACCGAGTAGACGTCACAGCGCCCTGGGTGCCACGTCGAATCCCAGGGCGGCGCGTCGCGCCATCGGACAGGCCGGGACAGGTCGGCAGGGCGGCCGCGTCACCCGTCGATGCCGACGGCCTTGGCGCTGGCCGTCCAGAGCCGGGCGGCGAGCCGCGGATCGGCGGCCTTGCGCAGCGGTCGGCGCAGCAGCCGGTCGGCGTAGTACGCGCCGTCGACCAGCCGCGCCGGGTCCTGGTTGGCCAGCCAGACCAGGGTCTCCGCGCCCTTCTCGGGGCTGCGGAACGGCAGCAGCCGCAGGCCGAAGGCGAGCAGCGGGCTGTCGTTGCCGAACCTGGTCCGGACCACCCCGGGGTGGAAGGAGTACGCCGGCAGGTCCGGCCAGCGCCGGGCCGCCTCGGCGGCGAAGAGGATGTTGGCCTGCTTGCTCGTGCCGTACGCGCGCATCGGCCGGTAGCGGCGCAGCGTGGCGTTGAGGTCGTCGGGGTCGAGCACACCGCTGCGGTGCGCGCCCGACGCGGTGACCACCATCCGGCCGATCCGGTCCCGCAGCAGGTTGCTGAGCAGGAACGGGGCCAGGTGGTTGGCCTGCATCGAGAGTTCGAAGCCGTCGACCGTGGTGACCGGTTGCAGCACGATCGCGCCGGCGTTGTTGGCCAGCACATCGATCCGGTCGTACGCGTCGCGCAGCTTCTCGGCCAGTCGGCGGACATCGTCGAGGACCCCGAAGTCGGCGCGGAAGAGCTCGGGGCGCTCGCCGGAGACCTCCCGTACCTGGTCGCCGGCGGCCTGCAGGCGGCCCGGGTCCCGGCCGACCAGCGCCACCTGGTCGCCGCGGCGAGCGAGGGCGACGGCGGCGGCCAGGCCGATGCCGGAACTGGCCCCCGTCACCACCACGAGTCGACGCTCAGTGAGATCTTCCACAGGTCCATTCACCCCGGTCATGGCGCGAGGTTACCGTGGCGTCACATCCACCTTTGGGATCGTTAAGTCCGTCGGTGTGGCCGCCGGACGAACCGTTGAGTCCGTCGGATGCCCGCCGGACGCTGGAAGGAGCGCATTCGATGACCGCAGTTGGGCGCCCCCGCCGGTCCTGCCTCGCCGTACCGGGTTCCAGCGTCAAGATGCTCGGCAAGGCGCAGGGTCTGCCCGCCGACCAGGTCTTCCTCGACCTCGAGGACGCGGTGGCCCCGCTGGCCAAGCCGGACGCGCGGAAGAACATCGTGGCCGCGCTCAACGAGGGCGACTGGGCGGGCAAGACGAGGGTGGTCCGGGTCAACGACCTCACCACCCCGTGGACCTACCGGGACGTCATCGAGGTGGTCGAGGGCGCCGGCGCCAACCTGGACTGCATCATGCTGCCCAAGGTGCAGACCGCCGCCCAGGTGCAGTGGCTGGATCTGACGCTCACCCAGATCGAGAAGACGCTCGGCCTGGAGGTCGGCCGGATCGGCATCGAGGCGCAGATCGAGAACGCCGCCGGCCTGGTGAACGTGGACGCGATCGCCGCCGCTTCGCCCCGGGTGGAGACCATCATCTTCGGACCGGCGGACTTCATGGCCTCGATCAACATGAAGTCGCTGGTGGTCGGCGCGCTGATCCCGGACTACCCGGGCGACCCGTACCACTACATCCTGATGCGGATCCTGATGGCCGCCCGGATGCACGACAAGCAGGCCATCGACGGCCCGTTCCTGCAGATCCGCGACGTGGACGCGTTCCGCGAGGTGGCCAAGCGCTCGGCCGCGCTCGGCTTCGACGGCAAGTGGGTGCTGCACCCGGGCCAGATCGACGCGGCGAACGAGGTCTACCAGCCGGCTCAGGCCGACTACGACCACGCGGAGCTGATCCTGGACGCGTACGAGCACTACACGTCGGAGGCCGGCGGCAGGCTCGGTGCGGTGATGCTCGGCGACGAGATGATCGACGAGGCGTCCCGCAAGATGGCGCTGGTGATCTCGGCGAAGGGCCGGGCGGCCGGGATGACCCGTACGTCGACCTTCACCCCTCCCTCGGAGTGAGCTGACCGGTCCGGCGTCGCGCTCCGGACACCCCTGCGTGCCGCCCCGGCGATCGGGGCGGCACGGTGCGGGTCAGTAGCTGCTGCTGCTGGTGTCCCCGGTCGTGATGGCCAGGACGATCACCACGACGTAGAAGGCGATCAGCAGCACCAGCAGCCCGGTCAGGATCCAGCCGACGATGATGGCGGTCTTCGCCATCCCCTCGCCGCCCTCGCCGGTCTGCCGGATCTGCTTCTGGGCCACGTGGCCGAGGATCGCGCCAATCGGCGCGGTGATGCAGGACGCGACGCCGACCAGCGAGAGCACCAGGGCCGCGATGGCCAGGCTGTTCGTCTTCTGCGGCTGTGGGTAGCCGTACCCGGGGTAGCCGGGCTGGGGGTAGCCCGGCTGGGGGTAGCCGGGCTGCGGGTAGCCGGGCTGCGGGTAGCCCGGCTGCGGGTAGCCCGGCTGCGGGTAGCCGGCGGCGTACGGATCGGCGGCGGT
>JAEVHO010000297.1 GCA_016802835.1 Micromonospora sp. ATA32
GCGGGGCCGGCCGGCCAGGTGCTCGGCGCGACCTGGTGGTCGCCTACGTGGACTGGGCCGCCGCGGTGATCGCCCCGGACGGGCCGCGCGACCTGGCCGTGGCGGTACACGCCGCTGCACGGGGTCGGGGCGGCCGTGCTGACCGCCGCGTTCGCCCGTGCCGGCTTCGCCGTGCCCGGGGTGGTGCCCGACCAGGCCGAGCCGGACCCGGCGTTCCCGACCGTGTCGTTCCCCAACCCGGAGGAGCCGGGGGGCGGTGGACCGGCTGGTCGCGCTCGCCGAGTCGACGGGCGCCGACCTCGCGATCGCCAACGACCCGGACGCGGACCGGTGCGCGGTCGCCGTCCGGAACCCGGGGCGGGCCGGCGAGGTGGCGGCCCCCGGCACCGGCTGGCGGATGCTGCGCGGGGACGAGGTCGGCGTGCTGCTCGCCGACCACCTGATGCGCCGCGGCGTCCGTGGCCTGTACGCCACCACCATCGTGTCGTCGTCCCTGCTGCGGGCGATGTGCGCCGCCCGGGGGCTGCCGTACGACGAGACGCTGACCGGGTTCAAGTGGATCGTCCGGGCCGGCGGCGGATCCGAGCCGCTGGTCTACGGCTACGAAGAGGCGCTCGGCTACTGCGTGGCCCCCGACCACGTCCGGGACAAGGACGGGATCACCGCCGCGCTGACCGTCGCCGAGTTGGCCGCCGGGCTGAAGGCGCAGGGACGGTCACTGACCGACCGGCTCGACGAGCTGGCCGCCGAGTTCGGCGTGCACCAGACCGACCAGCTCTCGGTCCGGGTGGACGACCTGCGCGAGATCGGGACCGCGATGGCCCGGATCCGCGCGGCCACCCCGACCACCCTGCTCGGGCACCCGGTCACCTCGGCGCGGGACCTGCTCCCCGAGTCGGACGTGGTGATCCTGCATACCGACTCGGCCCGGGTGGTGATCCGGCCCTCGGGCACCGAGCCGAAGCTCAAGGCGTACCTCGAGGTGGTGGAGACGGTCGCGGACGGCGACGTGGCCGCGGCCCGGGCCCGCGCGACCGCCGCGATCACGGCGCTACGGGCCGAGATCGCCACCGCGCTGGGCCTCTGACCCGGCGCCCGCCTGGTCGATCAGGGGGTTCGCGTCATCGGAAGCGTGCTTCCGGTCGCGAGCCTCCTGTGACGCCGGACCGGCGGGACGGCGGCCGGACCCGGGTCAGGCGCGCTTGCCGAGAGCGGCGTCGACCGCCTTGCCCAGGGCGGCGACCACCAGGCCGACCGAGGGACGGACGACCGAGTCCTCCAGGCTGACGTTGCCGGAGAAGCCGGCGCTGCCGGCGATCTCCGCCAACCGGCCGCGGGCGTCGCGGGCGCTGTCGCCGGTCAGGCCGAGCGCCGGCTCCATCCGGAGCACCGCGACGAGGGTGGCCAGCGCGGCGGTCCGCTCGTCGGGCGCCTCGTCGCCGGTGAGCGCCTTGACCAGCCGACCCCGCACGTCCGCCTCCACCGTCGCGTCCACCACCGGGTAGCGGTGGACGTGGATGAAGCCGAGCTCGGTCTCGTCGACGTCCCGGACCACGCCCTGGGCGCACAGGTCGCCGAGGATCCGGTCGCGCAGGCCGTGCCGCAGCCGCTGCACCCAGGACGCCGGGCTGTGCGGGGTGTCGGCGGCGATCCGGGCGAGCACCTCGTCGGCGATCGGCTCGCCGGTCGGCGCCGGGTCGGTCACCGCCAGGGACCCGTCGGAGTACGCGATCCGCCCGGCGAGGGCCAGCTCGACCAGGACGGCGGCGGCCATCCCGAGATCGAGGCTGATCCGTGGCATGGTCGCCTTGCCGGTTTCGTCGTCGTAGGCGAGGAGCAGCAGCTCTTCGGCGAGCGCAACACCAGTCATGGCCCGAGACGGTAGCGGCTGCGCGCACCCCGCGCACGGACTCGCGGACATGCCCCGCCTACGAGCGCCGGGATCAGAACCGGGGCATGCCGCCGAACTGGCGGTCGCCGGCGTCGCCGAGGCCCGGCACGATGAACATCTGGCCGTTGAGCCCGTCGTCGATCGAGGCGGTGACCAGGCGCAGCGGCAGACCCGACTTCTTCAGCCGCTCGATGCCCACCGGCGCGGCGAGCACGCAGAGCACGGTGATGTCGGTGCAGCCCCGGTCGGCGAGCAGCCGGCAGCAGTGCTCCAGCGAGCCGCCGGTGGCGAGCATCGGGTCGAGCACCAGCACCGGCAGGCCGCTCAGGTCGCGGGGCAGCGACTCCATGTAGGCACGCGGCTCGTACGTCCGCTCGTCGCGGGCCAGCCCGACGAAGCCCATCGAGGACTCCGGCAGCAGGGCGAGCGCGGCGTCGGCCATGCCGAGACCGGCGCGCAGCACCGGCACCAGCAACGGCGGGTTGGCCAGTCGGGTGCCCACGGTGCCGGTGACCGGGGTCTGCACCGGGTACTTCTCCACCGGGAAGGAGCGGGCGGCCTCGTACACCAGCATGGTGGTGAGTTCGTGCAGCGCTGCCCGGAACGAGGAGGAATCGGTGCGCGCGTCCCGCATGGCGGTCAACCGTGACTGGGCGAGCGGATGGTCAATGACGAGTACGTCCACGATCGCTCAACCTATCGGACGGCCGGGCCCGGCACTGCGGGTGCGCCCCCACCAGCAAGGTGGCTCACCGCTTCGGGCCACCGGCGCGGACCGTCGGCAGGCCGCGGCCGACCCGTGCGGGCTCCCTGAGGAAGCGGGACCGACGCGGGCCCGCTGGCGGACCGGTGTGGCCTCGCCGACCTCGCCGGCGTGACCAAGATCACTCCGCCGCCGGATGCGTAGACTTCGGGGCATGACGGCGACAGCGACGTCGGCCCGGTCGGATCTCTCCGAGCTGGGACGATCCGAGACCGCTCTGCGGACCTTCCTGCACGGCCTGCCGGGCGTGGACCAGGTCGGCGCGGAGCAGCGGGCGGCACAGCTCGGCACCCGCTCCATCAAGACCACCGCCAAGGCCCAGGCGATCGACCTGGCCATCCGGATGGTCGACCTGACCACCCTCGAGGGCGCGGACACCCCCGGCAAGGTGCGGGCGCTCGCCGCCAAGGCCCTGCGCCCCGACCCGGCCGACCCGTCCTGCCCGCACGTCGGCGCGGTCTGCGTCTACCCGGCGATGGTCCCGCACGTCGCCGAGGTGCTGCGCGGCTCCAAAGTCCACCTGGCCAGCGTGGCGACCGCCTTCCCCTCCGGCCAGGCGCCGCTGGAGGTCAAGCTCGCGGACACCCGGGCGGCCGTCGAGGCCGGCGCGGACGAGATCGACATGGTGATCAACCGGGGCGCGTTCCTGGCCGGGCGCTACCAGGAGGTCTACGAGGAGATCGTGGCCACCAAGGCCGCCAGCGGGGACGCCCACCTCAAGGTGATCCTGGAGACCGGCGAGCTGGCCACCTACGACAACGTGCGGCGGGCCTCCTGGCTGGCCATGCTGGCCGGCGGCGACTTCATCAAGACCTCCACCGGCAAGGTTCCGGTGGCTGCCACGCTGCCGGTCACGCTGGTGATGCTGGAGGCGGTCCGCGACTTCCGCGCAGCCACCGGGCGGCAGGTCGGCGTGAAGCCGGCTGGCGGCATCAAGACCACCAAGGACGCCATCAAGTACCTGGTGATGGTCAACGAGACGGTCGGCCCGGACTGGCTGGACCCGGACTGGTTCCGCTTCGGCGCCTCCAGCCTGCTGAACGACCTGCTCATGCAGCGCACCAAGCTGACGACCGGCACCTACTCCGGTCCCGACTACTTCACCCTGGACTGAGAGCCGATGTTCGAATACGCGCCCGCCCCCGAGTCCCGCTCGGTGGTGGATCTGAAGCCCTCATACGGGCTGTTCATCAACGGGGAGTTCGTCGACCCGACCGACGGCGGGAGCTTCAAGTCGATCAACCCCGCCTCGGAGGAGGTGCTGGCCGAGGTCGCCGAGGCCGGCGCCCAGGACGTGGACCGCGCGGTCCGCGCCGCCCGGGAGGCGTACGAGAAGGTCTGGGGTCCGATGCCGGGCCGGGACCGGGCCAAGTACCTGTTCCGGATCGCCCGGATCATCCAGGAGCGCTCCCGCGAGCTGGCCGTGCTGGAGTCGCTGGACAACGGCAAGCCGATCAAGGAGTCCCGCGACGTCGATGTGCCGCTGGTCGCCGGATACTTCTTCTACTACGCCGGCTGGGCCGACAAGCTCGGTCACGCGGGCTTCGGGCCGGACCCGAAGCCGCTCGGCGTGGCCGCGCAGGTCATCCCGTGGAACTTCCCGCTGCTGATGCTGGCCTGGAAGATCGCCCCGGCGCTCGCCGCGGGCAACACGGTGGTGCTGAAGCCGGCCGAGACCACCCCGCTGACCGCGCTGCTCTTCGCCGAGATCTGCCAGCAGGCCGACCTGCCGGCCGGCGTGGTCAACATCCTCACCGGCGCCGGTGACACCGGCCGGGCACTGGTCGAGCACGCCGGCGTGGACAAGGTCGCCTTCACCGGCTCCACCGAGGTCGGCCGGGCCATCGCCCGCTCGGTCGCCGGCAGCCGCAAGAAGCTCACCCTGGAGCTGGGCGGCAAGGCGGCCAACATCGTCTTCGACGACGCGCCGATCGACCAGGCCGTCGAGGGCATCGTCAACGGCATCTTCTTCAACCAGGGGCACGTCTGCTGCGCCGGCTCCCGGCTGCTGGTCCAGGAGAACGTGGCCGACCGGGTGCTGGAGTCGCTCAAGCGACGGATGGCCCAGCTGCGGGTCGGCGACCCGCTGGACAAGAACACCGACATCGGCGCGATCAACTCGGCCGCCCAGCTGGAGCGGATCCGCGAGCTGTCGGACGCCGGCTCCGCCGAGGGCGCCGAGCGCTGGTCGCCGCCGTGCGAGCTGCCCGAGCGCGGCTTCTGGTTCGCGCCGACGATCTTCACCGGAGTCACCCAGGCGCACCGGATCGCCCGCGAGGAGATCTTCGGCCCGGTGCTGTCGGTGCTCACCTTCCGCACCCCGGCCGAGGCCGTGGAGAAGGCGAACAACACGCCGTACGGGCTGTCGGCCGGGATCTGGACCGACAAGGGCTCCCGGATCCTGTGGATGGCCGACCGGCTGCGCGCCGGCGTGGTCTGGGCCAACACGTTCAACAAGTTCGACCCCACCTCACCCTTCGGGGGCTACAAGGAGTCGGGCTACGGTCGCGAGGGCGGCCGGCACGGGCTGGAGGGCTACCTCAATGTCTGAGCGGGTCGCGGTACGCAAGACGTACAAGCTCTTCATCGGCGGGAAGTTCCCGCGCAGCGAGTCGGGACGGTCGTATCTCGTGCAGGACTCGAACGTGTCGTTGGCCTCCCGCAAGGACGCCCGGGACGCGGTGGTCGCCGCCCGGGCCGCGGTGAAGGGATGGGCCGGGGCGACCGCGTACAACCGGGGTCAGATCCTCTACCGGATCGCCGAGATGCTGGAGGGCCGGCGCGAGCAGTTCGTCGCGCTCGGCGTCCCGGCGGACGAGGTCGACGCGGCGATCGACCGCTGGGTCTGGTACGCCGGCTGGTCCGACAAGCTCCCCCAGGTGTACGGCGGCGCCAACCCGGTCGCCGGGCCCTACTTCAACCTGTCGGCGCCCGAGCCGACCGGCGTGGTGGCCGTGGTGGCCCCGGAGGCGCCGGCGCTGCTCGGCCTGGTCAGCGTGATCGCCCCGGCGATCGTCACCGGCAACACGGTGGTGGTGGCGACCTCGCCGTCCCAGCCGCTCCCGGCGGTGACCCTGGCCGAGGTGCTGGCCACCTCCGACCTGCCGGGCGGGGTGGTCAACCTGCTCACCGGCCGGATCACCGAGACGCAGCCGACGCTGGCCGGCCACATGGACGTCAACGCCATCGACCTGACCGGGGTCACCGACGCCGAGCTGGCGGTGGACCTGGAGGTCAAGGCGGCGCAGAACCTCAAGCGGGTCCTCCGGCCCGCGCCGGCGGACCACGACTGGTTCACCGACCCGGGCATCACCCGGATGACCACCCTGCTGGAGACGAAGACGGTCTGGCACCCGAAGGGGGTGTGATCGGCGGTCGCGGGTGGGGTTTTCGGGGGTCTACTACGGGGGGTAGGATTGCGGCGTGACTCGGCTTGGTGATCTCGAACGTGCGGTGATGGACGTGCTGTGGGACTCCGTCCCGGGCACGTCGGACGGGGTGACCGTGCGGGAGGTGGCCGACGCGCTGGCCGGTCGCGAGCTGGCGTACACCACGGTGATGACCGTGCTGGACCGGCTGGCCGGCAAGGGCATGGTGCAGCGGGAGCGGGAAGGCCGGGCCTGGCGGTACCGGGCCGCGGCCAGCCGCGAGGCGCACATCGCCCAGCTGATGCTCGACGCGCTCGACCTCGGCGCAGCCGGGACGCGGCGCTGGTGCGCTTCGCCCGGTCGGTCACCGGCACCGAGGCCGAGGTGCTGCGGGCCGCCCTCGGCGCCGAGGCCGGGCTGACCGACCGGGTCGAGCCGCCCCCGAGCGACCGGTCCGGGCGGCCGGCGCTGGCCGACGAGCCGACAGACCGGTAGGGCGGCCGCCGTGTCGTACGCCGTGCACTTCGCCGCGTCGATTCTGGCCTGCTATCTGACCGCGCAGGTCCTCGCCGTCTCGACCTGGACCTGGCGCGCCCCCCGGGTGGCGATCGTCTGCTGGCAGGCGGTCGGCCTGGCGCTCGGCCTCTCCGCGATGGGCCTGCCGATGGCGGTCGGCCTGGCCGCGTACCACCGGCCGACCGGGAGCGCCTGCTCGCCCTCGTCACCGACCTGAGCCCACGGCACCCTCCCGGTCGGGCTGGGGCGCCGCGGCCACCCTTGGG
>JAEVHO010000298.1 GCA_016802835.1 Micromonospora sp. ATA32
AGCGTTACCAACCTGCTCGTTGTTCAGGTCAATCTTGGACTGCTTGCCCTGCACGCCGTGCGGGATCAGCTTCGCCTTGTCCACACCAGGCTTGTCCGCCTGCACCGCCACCGCGACCGGCTTGCCCTCGACCGGGTTGGCGTGAGCAACGGCGGTCATCGGACCGGCGACCACACCACCGGCGAACGCCAGACCAGCAACACCAAGCACACTCTTACGCAGAATGTTCGTGTTCATCAGGAAAGCTCCATTCGGGGGTCGACGCCCACACCGACCGGGGGGTCGGCAAAGGGCGCGGCACCGTCAGGCACCAAACAAAGATCAGAGGGGGAAGGTCAACCGACTGCCGGGCGGGGGGGTGCTCGCGGCGCCGGGACCAGGTGTAACGACCGGCGACCCACCATCATTCCAACCCGGGGGCCATGCCATCGGGCCAGCTCAGCGGCCCGTCTTTCTCGGTCGTACGCATGGTGTAACCACCCCGGGCCGGCCAGGATTCCGCCCCCACGATGCCGCCGGTCACACCCGCGAACCCGACGCCGGATTCCGAATCGGGCACAAGGGGTCAGCCCCCCGAGCCGCCCACGGCGGCTCGTCTTGAATCACGCCGTCTGGGGCGCAGGTATCCCACCGTCGACGACAGTGGTGTGGTGTGCGGCAACCGGAGTTGCGGACTCCGGGTCCACGCGCTTGCAGTTCCGGGGCTGAATCGGACGTGCGGTCGGTAACCGCTCGGCCGTGCGGATGGTGGACGGGCGGCCGGTGCGGTCGGGCTGATACCGGCCGGGCCTCCACGGCGGAACGGGGGTCCGAGTGGTGCCCGGCAGACGGCGACGCCGGACCCCGACAAGGGCCCGGCCGTCGTCTCGTCGTCGGTTACAGGCGGTCGAGGATCCCCTGCAGGGTCCGCACCTCGGCGGCCTGGTCCGCTTCGATCTTCGCGGCGAGGGCCTTGGCCTCGGCGTTGGAGCCGTCGGCCTGCTCGGTCTTGGCCATCTCGATGGCGCCGTCGTGATGGGCGATCATCAGCTGGGCGAACATCTTGTCGAACTCGGTGCCCTTGGCCGCCTTGAGCTCGTTCATCTGCTCCGCGGTGGCCATGCCCGCCATCCCGGGCATCGCAGAGCTCATGCCGGGCATGTTGTGCCCCTGCGGGGCGGCGGTGGGCTTGCCCCACCCGGTCAGCCAGCCGGTCATCGTCGCGATCTCCGGGTCCTGCGCGGCCTTGATCTTGGCTGCGAGGTCCTTCAGCTCGGGGTCGCTGGCGCGGGTGGGTGCCAGGTCGGCCATCTCGACGGCTTGGCGGTGGTGCGGGATCATCATCTGGGCGAACATGACGTCGGCGTCATTGACGGCGCCTGCGCTGGCCTGCGCCGACGCGGACGCGGTGACGGCCGGGCTGCCGCCGCCGTGGTCCATGCCGGCCATGTCGTCGCCGCCGCAGGCCGTGGTGGTCAGGAGCAGGGCGGACAGGGTGGCGCCGGTCAGCAGGGCACGACGCAGCACGATGGTGCGCTTCATGGTGAAGGAATGCCTTTCCGTTTGACGGTGTGCGAACAAGGGATCAGCGGCCGGTCTGACCGGTCGGCGCTCCTATATCCGCAGCACCGTCAACGCGGCGACGCGCAAGCCGAGCAAGGGGGCAGGAGGCCCACGGCCACCGCTGCGACTCGTGGGCCGTGTGCGGGGAACAGGCCGGTCATGGCGGGATCTCGCGCGCAGCCGCGCCACCCAGATAGTCAGTCCGAGCGCGCCGAGCACCGCCAGACAGACCGAGAAGACGTCCAGATCCATGCCGCCGCCGCCGGCCGGATCGCCGATCCGCGCGACCATGTGCTGATCATGAGAGGCGTCCTGGCCGGGATCGATGAGCATGCGGTGCGGCAGGCCGGCCGCCGTGATCTGGTGGCCGCTTTCGGCATGGTGACCGCAGTGGCCGTGGCCGAACGTGTGCATTCCGGCGACACCGAGGGCGAGCAGAACGAGCAGCAGCACCCGCGGCAGGCTGACCAGCCTGTCCGGGCGCTGAGACACTGCTGTCCTGTTCATACCGGTCCAGGATAGTAGGTGGCATTAGCGTCGGTTACCGGTGCCGGACGGACGGACGCATCGTCCGCGAACGGTGATCTCGCCGGTCCTGGCGCGTGACGGGCAGGGGTCACGGCGTCAGGTTGGGGATGTCGAACCAGCAGAACGGCGCCCACGGCAGGTTCCGCAGCACGGTGCTGTAGAGCAGGAACACCGCGATGTACGTCCCGTAGATCCAGATGGGCAGGCGCAGCGCGGGCAGCTCACGTCCGAGCCAGGCCGAGGCGAGGAAGCGTGCGCCGAGGTAGGCCACGAATGGCAGCGCGACCAACGCGGCCAGGTGGTGACGGGCGGCCTGGGCGAGGTCCCCGTGCAGCAGGTAGTAGACCATGCGGGTGCCGCCGCAGCCGGGGCCGTTGATACCGGTGAGCGAGTGCCACAGGAAGGGGCCAGTCGGGTCGGCGACCCGGTCGGTGGGATCAAACCGCAGGACGAACCCGATGGCCGCGGCCAGCACAGCCGCTGCGGCGACGGATGCCGCGCGCCGCGCCGCCCGGTCAGGCGTCGCCGTGACCTGGCGCACCGGCAACCTCCTCGCTGCGCCATTCGAAGGCGCCACCCGACCCATGGTGTTGGTGCCCCAGGGTGTGATGTTCCACGACGCTACTACTAGAGGGAGATAGTAGATGGCCTACCATCGGGGCCCGGTGCGGGGAGGGTCGTACCCCCACGTCCTCACCTCGTCGAGTCGACGAACAAAAGGCAAGGGAGTTGGGGTACGGCCGCCCTCAAGGGGCAGAACCGGTTGACGTGGATCGGCCTGGGCGCCGGACTCGTCCTGCTCGTCACAGAGGTCGCCGCCGCGGTCGGCTGGCGTGACGACGCCGCCAGACCTGCCGCTTCGGACGATGGCCGGCTCAGCCACGTGCACGGACTCGGCGTCAACCCGGCCGACGGGCAGCTGTACGTGGCGACCCACCACGGGGTGTTCCGGCTGTCCGACGCACAGGCGACGCGCGTCGGCGACGGTCGGCAGGACACCATGGGCTTCACGGTGACCGGCCCCAACGAGTTCCTCGCGTCTGGTCACCCCGCGCCCGATGAGGACGGCCCACCACACCTGGGGCTGATCCACACCAGCGACGTCGGTCGCTCCTGGCAGAGCCTTTCCCTGGCCGGTCGGGCCGACTTCCACCTGCTGCGCTCCTCCGGTGGCGTCGTGTACGGGCTCGACTCGACCAGCGGCGCGCTGATGGCCAGCAGTGACGGGCTCACGTGGCAGACCCGCTCCACCCTCGAGGCCTACGACCTGGCGGTCGACCCCCACCACCCGGACACCCTGCTGGCAGCCACTGATCAGGGAATGCGCCGCTCCACCGACGGCGGCCGTACCTGGACGCCGGCCGGCGGCCCGCCTGCGGTGTTGCTGCACTGGTCCCCGCGGGACCTGGTGGCGGTGACCGCGGACGGCACGCTCATGCGCTCCGTCGACGGCGCGGCGACCTGGTCGGCCACGGGCGGTCGCGCCCCGGGCGCTCCAGCCGCCCTCAGCATGCACGAGAACCTGATCTACCTGGCCACGCGGGACGGCCGGGTGCTGCGTAGCGCCGACGCTGGCGCGACCTGACAGCCGATGCTGTCCTGAACCGGGATCCCCGTCGGGTCACACCCGCCGTCGCTCGTGCTGGCGCCCGGCCGGATGATCCCGACCGGGCCGCCGTCCTTGCTCTTTTCACTGCTGTCCGGGGGTGAGCTTGACCCGACGCAGCAGCTGGGCGTTGAGCGCGACCACGATGGTGGAGGCCGACATCAGCACCGCGCCGACCGCGGGGCTGAGGGTGATCCCGGCCCAGGCCAGCGCACCCGCAGCCAGGGGAATCGCCACCACGTTGTAGCCGGCCGCCCAGGCCAGATTCTGGATCATCTTCCGGTACGACGCCCGGGACAGCCGGATCACGCCGGTGACCCCGCGCGGGTCCGAGGATGCCAGGATCACTCCGGCAGACTCGATGGCCACGTCGGTGCCTGCGCCGATGGCCAGGCCGACGTCGGCGCGGGCCAGGGCGGGGGCGTCGTTGACGCCGTCGCCGACCATCGCCACGGTCAGCCCCCGGGCCTGCAGGTCGGCGACCGCCCGGTCCTTGTCAGCGGGCAGGACCTCGGCGAAGACCTCGTCCACGCCGGGCCGGAAGCCAAGGTCGGCGGCGACCGCCTCGGCGACCGGGCGGGCATCTCCGGTGATCATAACGATCTTCTTGATGCCCTGTTCGCGCAGCTCGGCGATGGCTTCGCGGGCCTCGGGGCGGACCTCGTCCTCGAGGGCGAACGCACCGACCGCGATCGGCTGGCCGGTCTCCGGCAGGCGGACCAGGTGCAGCACCGCCGCGCCGCGCGCCGACCAGTCCTGCGTGAGCGTGTCCAGTTCGTCGGGCACCGTGGCGCCGAGCTCCCGGAGCAGGGCCGGGCCGCCCACCGCCCAGCTGGTTCCGTCGACGGTGGCTTGCACGCCGCGGCCGGTCAGGGATCGGAAGTCCCGGGCGACCGCCCGCAGCCCCCGGTCCTGCGCGACCTTGACCAGGGCCTTGGCGAGGGGGTGTTCGCTGTCGGCCTCGACCGCGCCGGCGATGGCCAGCAGCTCGTTCTCGCTGAGGCCGCTGGCGGCGGCCGTGGCGGTGACGGTGTGGGCGCCCTTGGTCAGGGTGCCGGTCTTGTCGAACAGCACCGCGTCGACGGTGCGCATCCGCTCCAGGGCGAGGCGGTCTTTGACCAGGATGCCGGCCTTCGCCGACACGGCGGTGGACAGCGCGATCACCAGGGGGATGGCCAGCCCGAGGGCGTGGGGGCAGGCGATCACCAGTACCGTCACGGCCCGGACCACGGACTGGTCGAGGTCACCCAGCGCCCACCAGGCGGCGAAGGTGACCAGCGCGGCGGCGGTGGCGACGTAGAAGAGCATCGCGGCGAAGCGGTCCGCGAGGACCTGCGCCCGGCCGTTGGACGCCTGCGCCTGCGCCACGAGCCGGCCGATGCCGGCCAGGGCGGTGTCCTCGCCGACCGCGTCGACCCGGACCCGCAGCGCGGAATCGGTGGCCACCGTGCCGGCTACCACTCGGTCCCCGACGCCGCGGGGCACCGGCCGGGACTCCCCCGTGATCATCGACTCGTCCAACTCGGCGGCGCCGTCGATGATCCGGCCGTCGGCCGGCACCCGGCCGCCGGAGCGGACCAGCACCACGTCACCGATCCGCATCTCGGCCACCGGCACCCGCCATAGCGTGCCGTCGTCGTCGACCCGTTCGGCGTCGTCGGGCAGCAGCGCCGCCAGGGCGGCGAGAGCGCCCTGCGCCTGACCAATGGCCTTCATCTCCTGCCAGTGCCCCAGCAGCATGATGGTCACCAGCGCCGCCAGCTCCCACCAGAAGTCCAGGTCGAACGCGCCGAGGCTGGTCGCCAGGGAGGCAACGTAGGCGACGGTGATCGCCATCGAGATCAGCAGCATCATGCCCGGGGCCCGGTCACGGACCTCGCGTACGCCGCCGACCAGGAACGGCCAGCCCCCGTACAAAAAGACCACCGACCCGAGCACCGGGCCGACCCAGCTCATGCCGGGAAAGTCGAGGGCGTAGCCGAACCAGTCCATCACCATGTGGCTCGTCGCCACGATCGGCGCCGTCAGCGCGAGGCTGAGCCAGAACTTGCGGCGAAACTGTTCCGGGTCGTGCCCGGCATGTTTGTCATGCCCACCGTGCCCGCCGGCATGGCCGTGATGGTGCCCACCGCCATGGCCGCCGTGATCGCCGTCAGGTCTGGGATCGGGGACATGTCCGGCGTGCGGTTCGGCCGCCGACGCGGATCCGTGCTTGTTCACCGCCAGGCGCCCGTGGCGCCGGGCCTCACCGACCTCGGTCGTCTGAACGTGATGGGCCGTCTGATCGTGTCTCATTTCATCCACCTCCGTGGATGACAATATACCCCCTAGGGGTATGTGGCCAAAGGTGATGCCCATCTCCCTCGGCGGCTGAGGCATTGGACGTCGGCCCTTTCGGTGGCGACGATGAGACCTACTCCCCGAGCGGTGAGATCGTTGCCCCCTGCTCAGAGCCCCTTCGTCCTCTATGCAGCAGCGGTTGGCACAGGGCAGGTTGAGATGCACGGGCACCCAGACGCTCACCGTCGACCTGGACGCCAACAACCCCGGCCAATGGATGACCCACTGCAGCAACGTCTACCACGGGGAGACCGGCATGATGACCAGCCTGGCGTACCTTGCCTGATGGTCTCGATGCGGCGCCTGGGCTACATATTCCGGCCAGCGACGACCGCCGGCGTATTGCATCCCGTCCGCCTACCCGGCCCCATGCTCGCCGGTCTGCCACTGACGGCGCAGCAGACGGGGCGACGATGGCGCCGCTGGAGCGCGACGCCCCGGACTGGCCCGTCAAGGGCGCCGCACTCGACGAGATGCACGGGGTGCTGCGGACGCCTCATCCTCGTGCATCACACGTCGCCGGATCGTGCCGCGTACCGGCTTCAACGTCCGTGCGGAGAGCGGTCACGCAAATGCCGGGCAGCGGCATGATCACATCCGACGAGAGTGTCTTCGTACCGATACCGGCTGGGGCTGGTCGCGGCCGGCCCCAGCCGGTGCCGGTTGACGGCGGCCGTGTTACGGCTAGCCCTGCATTCCGCACGTGGATGATCGTGGGTGGATTTCGGCGCGGCGGGTTGGTCGTGAGGGTGGCCGGTGGCAGCGTGCCGGGCTGTGAGACA
>JAEVHO010000299.1 GCA_016802835.1 Micromonospora sp. ATA32
ACCAGGCGGTAGTACGCCCAGACGCCGCGCTTCTCGCGCTCGAGCAGGCCGGCCTCGGTGAGGATCCGAAGGTGATGACTCACGGTCGGCTGGGAGAGACCAAGCGGCGCGGTGAGGTCACTCACGGACGCCTCGCCCTCCGGCGCGGACTGGATCAGACTGAGCAGTCGCAGCCGGGCCGGGTCGGCGAATGCCTTCAGCACTCCCGCGAGCCGCTCAGCATCGGCACGCTTAATCGGCTCGCCAGCAAGCGGCGAGATAGCAGGCATACCAGTTTTCGCAGTTCCCACGCCTTCCATCGTTCCACCAACACCGTCGATAGGCCGGTGGAACCGGGACCAGTACCTCGATGGCGATCGCGAGGCCCGTTGCGAGGGAAGCTGGGACCGGGGCGGCGAGGTTACGAGCAGCCGCTGCCAATCCTCAAGGCGTCATAGACGCTGGGACGGCGTGACACCTACGGGTCAACGCCGCGACCCCGATGCTCGAACAGACATGCGGCGCGACCAACGTAAGCGCGGCGCGGCGCGTGGGCTCTGGCGGACTCCGCAGTCGGGCGTCACCGGAAAGCGCCGGTGGGCCCTGCACGACCCATTGGCCGCCGCCCTCGCCGCCGACCACCTCGAAACGGCGGAGGTAGCGTACGGCGGAATCACCGGTGCCGGTTGGATGCGTGGTGCTACACGCCTCGACACCGGTACCGGTGAGGAGGAACCCACGACCACCGGCACCGCGTGGTGCTCGCATTACGTCACGGCTCTGCGCCCCGCTTGCTCGCCACTCTCACGAACCACGTTGGCGCCTGCCCATGACCGTGAGTCCGCCCACGACTTTCCAGACAATCCCGCAGGCGGGCAGGTGGTTGCCGGGTTCTTTCACGTGGGTTTGTCCGGTTCGCTGCCGAAGCGCCGTCCTGAGGCGGCTCGGCAGCTCGCCGCGCTTCGCGATCCACGATGGCAACTTCCTCTACGGCGCGACCGGGTAGACCTCCATCTCGTAGAGCGAATAGCCATATCCCGTGCCACGCTGAACGCCCTGCATCCGGACGAACTTCGCCGCCGGTACATCGAAGCGCAGGGTATCTATCCCGCCGGCGCCCGCTGTCACGGCCGCCGCGGTCGTCCAGGTTGTGCCGTCGGCAGAGGTCTCGATCCGGTACGCCCTGCCATAGGCCGCCTCCCAGCGCAGGACGACCTTGCCGATCCGCTGCGGCTGCGAGAGTTCCACCTGCAGCCACTCGTTGTCTGTGTGGTTGGACGACCAGCGGGTCATGGGATCACCGTCGATTCCATGATCGGGGGTGAACTGTGGGAGTTGCTGTTCTGTGGTTGACGCCGAGGCGGTGCCACCGTTCGTGGCCAGCGCGACGTTGGTGTCACTGGTCTTTGGGTAGACGTGGACCGTCAGCACCGCGCTGACCGGATCACCGCTCGCTGGGGTGAAGGTCACCCGCACGTCGTACGTCCCCGTCGGCGTGCCAGCCGGGACGGTGACGGCCACGGGAACGGCCGCGTCCTGGCCACGGAAGACCCTGGTCTGCTGGCTCGCCGGTTGCGTAGAGATTCCCTCCGGTGCGGTGACGCTCAGGGTGCCGATGAGGTCATCGGCGCGGGTCGACACAAGGTGCGCTGTCGTCCTCGCGGGCTGCCCGCCGGCCTCGACGTCAACCGTCACCGGGTCGAGGGAAAGGTCAGCGATCGGAGTGTCGGCAAACCAGGGAATCAGCTCGTTGATCCGCGGTGCGGTGGAGGCGTCCTGCCAGGCGAGCCGGATCGCGTCGGTCTTCACGCCTGCTGCGTCGAGCTGGGTGTAGCCGCCGGACAGGCCGCCGATGGTGCTCCAGGTGCCGTCGGCGGAGCGAACCTGGACCGCAGCTGTCGCAGGGGCGCCGGACTGGAGGACCACCACCTGGTCGATGGGACGGGCCGGCGAGACGCTGATCTGAAGGGACTCGCCGGGCTTCGGTGCCCGGTCCGCGGCATACGCGGTGCCGACGTCACCGTCGACGGCCTTCGCCAGGCTAAATCCGGTGACTGGCGGCGGAGTGCCGGTCGCCGTCAGCTTGGTGTCGCCAACCACGGCGACCTGAAACTCCCGGACCACCACCCAGGTGCTCTGTGCCGCCGTCGCGCGCATCCGGGCGTACCTCGCCTTGGTCCCCGGGGGGACGCTGGCGTGAATCTCCGGCTGGTCTGTGTAGGTGCCGATGGCAGTCCAGGTGGTTCCGTCGGCGGAGAACTCCAGCGTGCCCTGACGGATGTAGTCCGTCGGGCTGGTGGGCTTGCTCATGTAGAGGTCGATCGTGCTGATCTGCTGAACCGACCCGAGGTCGACTCCCACGTAGGCGCCGGAGTTCGCGGCCCGGTCGCTCCAGTAGAACGTGGTGAAGTCCCCGTCGACCATGTTGGCCGGCGAGTTGGCCTGCCACTGCCCCATCGAGGTCGTGCCCCTCGCCCTTCCGCCGGTCGCCCCGAGCCAGCGGTCACTTGCTGACGCGGCCCGCTCGAGGAACGGAGGCATCACTCCCGGCGCAACGCTCTGGCTGATCGCATCGGCCTGGGCCCGCGCTGCGTTGAACGCCTGGCGCTGGGCCCACACAGTGTTGCCGTCGCCTGCCCGCTGTGCCAGCAGCATCCGCACGGCGTGCTGGCCCGCCTGGCCGTAGAGGCCGAGCTTGTCCAGCCAGGGCTTGACCTCGTCCAGGAACGCCTGGTTCCGCATCCCAGAACGGAGCGCGGCCGGGCTGCCCGCCATCTGCCCGAAGTAGTCCTCGATCCCGGCGGCCGCGGTCTCGAGTCCTTCACCGCGCTCATAGGCCGACCAGAACGCGTCGATCAGCGGTTTGAGGGTCGGCGACTCGACAGGATCGATGTTCGAGGAAGAGTTGTTCTCGGCGAAGACCTTCAGCTCCGGCCACGCGGGACCACCGAGATCCTGCAGCGCCGCCTCCCACGCCCGCGCCGCATCGTATGCCTGGGGGTTCCAGAGGAAGGCACCCGAGGTGAACTCGGCGATCTTCGACGCCTCGGCCTGAACCATCGGGTTGGCGGTCACACCGACGAGATGCTGCCCGATGCCGGGCTCGCGCCCGACGTACGGGCCGAGCAGCAGCCGGTTGGTCACGTAGTCGTTGACCGGGTAGTTGTCCCACACCAGGATGTCGTGGTCGAAGACCTCGCGCGCGTTCTTGGCCTGGGCGGTGGTGATGACCGGGGCAACAACCCCTACACCGGTCCACTCGACGATCACCGCCAGGTCAAGCTTGGTACGGAGTGCAGTCTTATAGGGCGAGTCGCTGACGTTGTAGTACTCCGTCGGCACCATTTGCAGCCTTTCGGCGCCTGGGTGGGTGGCAATGAAGTCGTGCTGCACCCGGTTGAGAAGGAATGCCTGCGCCGCGCCCGCCGCGCCGCCGCCTGCGCCGAATTTGGCCGCATCCTCGGCGCAGTTCCATGTCGTGTAGCTGATGTCGTCCAACGGAATCGCGAACGAACGCACTCCGATGTTCCACAGCGACTGGAACTTGTCCACCAGGGCCTGCTTGTCGTTGTCGGAGCTGTAACAGACGGACAGACCCGGCGAGAGCGCATAGGTGAACTCGACGTGGTTGCTCGTCGCCGTCGCCACGAGCTCCTGAATCGGGCCGATCTTGTCCGACGGGTACGCCTGACGCCACTGTTCCCGCAGGTAGGGGTCGTCCTTGGGTGAGTAGACGTAGATGTTCTGCTTGGTGCGGCCGTAGAACTCGAGTTGGCTCAGCCGGTCCTGCTGCGACCACGGCTGCCCGTAGAAACCCTCGATCACCCCGCGCAGCGGCATGGCCGGCCAGTCTCGGATGGCAACGGCAGGAAACACGTCCCGACCCGAGTGCGACACGAGGAGCTGGCGCAGCGTCTGCGCGGCGTAGAACGTACCGGTCGGGTCGACTCCGTCCAGGACCACCCTCGCGTCACCGTCGCTACCCTTGCCGATGCCCAAGACGTAGCCGTCGCGGGGTAGGCCGGTGGCGTCGTTGGCGATGCCGATCTCCTGGAGGGCTTCGTCGGAGGCGGAGTTCTCGCTCGGCCCCCCGATGTAGAGGGTGATGCCGGCGTCCGGTGCCGGATCCATGTCGGACACGGTCTTCACCTTCGTGACGCCCGCCCTGACCAGCACTTGGTTGACCACATCGATTGCCGACGGATCGGTCTTCGCACCCGTCACGAGTGCAGCGTTGGGCGTGACCGGAACCAGGTTCTTCTTGTCCTCGACGGACTGGGGCGAGGGCCAGATCGACGGCAGCGAGATCGCTGCGGATGCCGGAGCCGCAGTTGCGAGGGAGATGGGCAATGTGGTCGCAACCGCGACGCTCGCTGCGGCGAAGAGAGTGCCGAGTCGTGCGGGCGTTCCCCTCCGCCGCGCGCCCACCCGGACTTTGAGAGCAGGCCATCCGGATAGGAGCGCTCGTCTGCTGGGCATGTGTCTCCTTCCGAAGACGGCACGCCAGCCTCGGCGCTGACGACCGTTAGTGCGCGACTCCCCGACTATCTGCGCACATTCACACAAGGCCTAAGGTGTGTCAAGATGCGTTCACTCAGCGTGGTGGCTCCGCGCGGGACCATCCGTGGAGTCGCACCACGTCGAGCCTCGGTAACGTGGCACCCTTGCGCGTATAGATCTTCACGTCACTCCCACTGGGTCCTCAGCCGTCGGCGCCCCAGCGCAACCTACCGAGGGAAGTGGCCATCGGGCCACGCCGCGCTGGGCAACGGCGAGTGGCCGATGAGGCCCTACAGAGGCGAGCTATCGCGATCCCCCGTCGATACATCCGGCCGCATACGAGGGCTTCGCATACAAGCGCTAGTACTACAGCCGTAGATCGGGTCGTGACCTGGGCTGATACCTCGGGTGTGGGTGGGCGCGGCGCGGCCGCCGCGTTAGGGTCGTCCGAAGACGTGTAGTTGAACGTGCGGTGTTGTGCCGGGCACGAGCCGAGGACCTGACCGACAAGCAGAAGACGACCCTGGCCTCGATCCAGCAGACCAACCGGCCGCTATACCGGTCCTACCTGCTCAAGGAACAGTTCCGGCAGGTCATCGCGGTCAAAGGTGACACCGGCAGGCTACTGCTACAGGGCTGGCTACGCTGGGCCAGCCGGTCAAAGCTCGACCCATTCGTCAAGCTCGCCAAGGCCATCCGCCGCCACCTGCCGACCATCCACAACATGCTCGACAGTGGACTGTCCAACGCCCGCATCGAAGCCAACGACGTCCACCTGCGGGTACTGACCCGCCAAGCCTACGGCTACCACAGTGCCACAGCGCTGATCACCATGGCCAACCTCCGCCGAGGCGGACTCTGCCCATCACTCCCTGGACGATCATGAAAACCGACCCACGAGAACGTCAGTACACCCCAAAAAGGGGCGGGAAGAGCGCCGACAAGGCCGTTCCCGGCGAAAGGTCAGACCCCACAAGGGGTCGACAACGTGGTCGCTCTTCCCACCAGCACCCAGCTTGCCGCACCCTGCCACCCGCGGCAAGCCCGTCACCACGCCCGGAAACCCATCGTGTCCCGGCTCCGCCGGGACGCTGCCGCACACGTGGCCAAGGTCCGAGTTTCGTCTCAGGGCGTAGTTCGCTACCAGGCCTTCCCGCGGATCGCAGGGACGTCGAGGTCGTGGTGCCCGCCGCGGTGCTCGGCGAGCAGCTGGCGGCGATGGTGCGTCAGGCGACGCGCTCCTGGCGGTGGGCGAGCTTGCGGTACGACTGGAAGGTGCAGAGTTGGCAGCCGCACAGGTTCGGGGCCTGGGCCGACGGCTGCCGGTAGCAGCGGGTGCGGATCCAGCGGGGGGCGGCGAGAAATTCGTCGAGGTCGCACGGTCCGCGGCCGTGCTCGTGGACGTTAGTGAACCAGTGGCGCACCAGCGGGTCTCGCTGCTGCACGCGTTCGGGTTGGTGGATGTCGGTACGGGCCATGTGACGACCTGCCCTTCGGCCGCCCGCGCACCGTGCGCGGGGCTAACGCCTGCCTGACATGTCGATCACCTCGAAGAAGGGGGAGCGGAAATGCGTGGGGTCCAGGGTAGGGGTTAGGTCCGACGGGCGTCGCGTCGGTGCGCGATCCGCTTCAGAGGCGGTAAACACAGCGGTGGATAGTGCTGGCCGACGGACGGCCGTTCCTGGCTGTCGGTACTCCCGGAGGCGCGACGATCATCACCCCAGTCCTGCCGTCTGCCGATCTTGTACGTCTGCGGGACGTGGTACGGCTAGCGGTAGTGGTGGCGCCGGACGTGTCAGGCGACGGCCCAGTCCAACCAGCGGATCACAATGCGACCCAGTCGTACGTCTTCCGCCGGCCGGCGCGGTGGGCAGTGCTGCGGGGTCCTGTACGGTGCCAAAACTCTGTTTCAGGCTTGTGAGCTGCGAATTTGCGAGTAGCTCAAGCTGCCCGGTGATACTCGTTGATCACGCCGCCCAGGACGCGGCGCCGCCGGATCGGCTTGTCGATCGCGACGACCACACCGGGGTCGTAGTCGGGTGGATGCTGATCCAGGCTCTGGTGCGGCCGGTGCCGGTCGAAGTGGTCCTCATAGTCGCGTAACACGGTACGGGCGTGATGCTCGTTGTAGATCAATACCCGGTCGGTGCACTCGGCCCGGACACTGCGCACGAAGCGTTCCGCGAACGCGTTCGCCCGGGGCGTGCGCGGCGGAGTCTTCACCACGTCGATGCCTTCGGCGGCGAACACCGTGTCGAACGACGCGGTGAACTTGGCGTCGCGGTCGCGGATCAGGAACCGGAAC
>JAEVHO010000300.1 GCA_016802835.1 Micromonospora sp. ATA32
GACCGTCGCCCGGGCTCGCCGCCGTCGGCCGCGGTGGCGCTCAACTCGTACGCGGCGGCGAGCACGTCCGCCGGCGCGACCCGTGGCCCGGCGGCGACGGAGACGACCACCAGACCTGCCTCGCCGCCGTCCGTGCCCTCCGGCCGGGCCGACGCGGCGTGCGCTATCACGTCCCCCGGCCCGCCGGGTCGACGCGATCCCACGCCCGGTGGCCGTGCCGGGGGCTGCGCAGCACCCGGGTCAGGCGTCCGGCCCAGGCGCTGTCCGGTCCGAGCGCGTCGGCCGGCGCGACCTCGAACGGGTCGGTCCAGGAGATCCGGGTGGCCAGCGCGCTGGCCAGCGCCAGCACCACCTCGGGGGTGACCGTCAGCGGGAACCGTTCGATCAGGCCGATGGTGTGCTCCCGCGCCCACCCGTCCAGCTCCGCCTGCTCCGGCAGCGGGCCGGTCCGGGTGACCGGGGCAGGGTGGCCCGCCAGTCGTCCAGCTTGCCGGTGTCGTACCCGGGCCGGTGCCAGACGGCGGTCGCCGCGGGCACCAGCGGGTGTGGATGGTCCACCAGCGCGGCGGCCGCGTCGAGGCGGCGGCCACGTCGGTGCCCAGGATCTCGGCCAGCTCGTCGCCGGCCGGGCCGGTCGCCGCCGGTCCGCAGAGCGCCAGCAGCAGCCAGGCGCCGAGCGGGGAGGCGACGTGGTGCCGGCCGCCGATCTGGGCGTGCAGCCGCTCCGCGTAGCGGGCCAGCGGGCCGTGCAGGTTGGTCGTCATGCCTCCACTCTGCCCACCTGCCGCCGTACCGGCATCATCGTCAGGACCAGAGTTCGAATGGTTCGTCGATCTCGTCGCCGGCCAGGAACGCGGTCAGCAGTTCGGGAAGCCGGCCCGGGTAGAACCGGCCCCGGCCGGTGTCGATCTCCTCGACCGGCCACCACCGGAACCCGAAGTAGTCCTCCACCTCGTAGTCGAGCCGCTCGGTCCCGTCGACGTCAGGACCGGGTCCGGCCAGCCGTACCGTCACCACCACCTCGTCCTGCAGGTGGCGCAGCTGCCGGTGGATGAAGCTCGCCCGCCGCCGCCAGGTCGGCGCCCCGACCTGGTCGGGGCCGGCCACGATGCCGGTCTCCTCGCGCAGCTCCCGCAGGGCCGTGTCGAGGTAGGTCTCGCCGGGGTCGGCGCCGCCGCCCGGCAGCTCCCACCAAGTGCCCAGCCGGGGATGGTCCGGATCGCGGGTGTGGAACAGCAGCACCCGCCCGGCATCGTCGCGCACGACCAGTCGTACGGCCCGGCGCTCGACGACCGGAAAGTCGTCCGGCAGCTCGATCATCGGTTTCCCCTCGACGCTGCCGGCGGCAGCAGCACCCCGCTCAGCTGTAGCACGTGCGGGCACCCCGGGCCAGGGCACCGGTCGGGACGCCCACCGCCGACGCGCCGCGGCGCGCACCGGACCCGGGCGCCCCCGAAGCCGTAGACCCCGCCTGGACGGGGACGCCATGCCAGGATGGGGTCGTGACGGGGATCTTCGGTGAGGTGGCCGACAGCTACGACGACGCCGGCCGGGCTACCCGAACGACCTCGCGGCGGCGATCCTCGCCTACCACGGCGGCGTGCCGGCGCGGCTGGTCGAGGTGGGCGCCGGGACGGGGAAGTCCACCGAGGTCCTGCGCGCGGTCGGTGCGCCGATGACCTGCGTCGAACCGGACCCCCGGATGGCCGACGTGCTGCGGCGCAGGTTCCCGGAGGTCGAGGTGGTGGTCGCCGCCTTCGAGGAGTGGACGCCGCCGGTGGGCGGCGTGCCGGCGCTGGCCTGCGCGATGGCCTGGCACTGGCTGGATCCGGCCACCCGCAACCAACGGGCCCACGCCACGCTGGCCCCCGGCGGCACGCTCGCCGTCTTCGGCCACCAGTACGCCTATGTGGATCCGGCGCACGCCGCCGCCCTCGAGGCGGCCTTCAGCTCGGTGGACCCGGTGCGCAATGACCGACCCGACGACTGGATCCAGGCCGACATCGCCGGTAGCGGGCTATTCGCCGACGTACGAACCGAGTTGTTCCGCCGCGGCCACGAACTCACCACCGAGGCGTACCTGCGGCTGGTGCGGACCTTCTCGCCGCAGTTGCGGAGGTCCCCTGAGGACCGGGCCCGGGTGCTGGCGGCGGTCGGCGCCACGGTGGACGGGTTCGGCGGCGCTGTGGTGCTGGACCTGCGGACCACGCTGGTGCTGGCCCGTCGGCCGGGCTGAGGGCGGATCAGTCCCGCGGGGTGTGCCCGGTGGTGGCGGCGACATCGGCCCGGTGCAGGCGGACGGCGGTGCCCTGGCGCAGCGAGTTCGGGATCTCGGCGATGGCGTCGACCCGGTCGACCAGGTCGCGGAGCGACCGCGCGGGAGCGTCGCCCTCGACGCGTACGTCGTAGCTGATGTCGGTCGACGTCGCCGGGTTCCCGGTGAAGTCGCCGTGCACGGTGACCTCGACGCGGTGCAGGTCGATGCCGGCGGCCCGGGCTCCCGGAACAGGTCGTTGGAGACGCACCCGGCGACCGCCAGGAAGAGCAGCTGACCCCCGTTGAAACCGAGCCCGCCGCCACCGGCGTCCGCCGGGCGGTCCACCACCAGCGTGTACGGTCCCGCCGATCCCACCGCGGTCGGCTGGCCGGGCAGGCTCGTGGTGCGCACCTCGATGGTCATCGGGACAGCCTCCCCCGGAGTTCCGGCGCTGACGAGGCCCAGTGAAGCACCCGGTGACGACCAGCGGGCTCCACCGTCAGGTCGGGCTGGCGCCAACCCGCGCACCGATCTCCCCCGTCAGGGGGTACGGGCGCTCGGCCGGCAGCAGCCCGGCCGCCGTCCGGTCATCGCCGGCCCGGAGCCAATCCCGGATCCCGTGCACCGTCGGGTCACGTCGGTGATCGTCACCAGCCACTGGTCGACGTACCGGTCGACGGCGTCCCGGGAGAGCGGTGCGGCAGCGCCGCCAGTCGCAGGGACCGTTCGGGGTCCCACTGCACCCGCACCGGACCGGTCCGCAACCGCCGCGCCCACGCCGCGTGGTCGGCGTACAGGTTTCAGTCGAAGCTGCTCAGGTCCGGTCCCGTTTGAACGGTGGAGCGAAACGGCCGGCGGACAGCGCCGCGTCGGCGATCTCCGGCGACGGACGCGCTCGTGGTCCACCGCATTCCGCGCCGGTGCGTCGCGCTGAGGGTGGCGGTGGCTATAGGCTGCCCGCCGTGGCAGGTCTGTTGAGGAACATGGCGGCGAGGCTCGGCCGGGTGACCGGGGGCGGCGCTGCGCCGGGCCGTACCCCCGGGTCCATCCCGTCCCAGGTCGCCCGCCGGCGCCAGGTCGCGGCGCTGCAACGCCGCGAGCTGACGTACGCGCCGGAGCTGGACGGGCAGGCCGACCCGGGTGAGATCGTCTGGACCTGGGTGGCGTACGAGGACGACCCCCGGCAGGGCAAGGACCGCCCGGTGCTGGTGGTCGGCCGGCAGAGCCGGACGCTGTTCGGCCTGATGCTGTCCAGCCAGAGCGAGCGGGACGGCCAGCGCAGCTGGCTGGCGCTCGGCCCTGGGCTCGCCGCCGCGCTGCTGCCGAGCCTGGTGTCGGTGCTGGTGGCGCCCGACCCGCAGCCCTGGCGGCGGTTGCTGCTCGGCACGGCCGCGCTCGGCGCGGTGCTCGCCGGGGCGGCCCGGCGTTGGCAGGCGCCGGTCCTGCTCGGTGGGGCCATCCTCGCCCTGCTTGCGCTGCACGAACTCGCCCGGAGCTGGGACCTGCTGCCCCGGTGGATCTTCCTGGCGGTCGGCGGGCTCGCCCTGATCGCCCTGGCCAGCACCTACGAGCGGCGGCGGCGTGACCTGGCCCGACTGCGTACCGCGCTGGGCCGGATGGGCTGAGGTAGGGCGGTCCCTACCACCGATCCGGGGGTTGTCAGGTTTACTCAGCGCAACCGTTGCGCGGAGACTCAAGGTCAGGGCCGCGCTATCAGGTGCGCCCCGGCGACGAGGACGGGAGAGCGGCGATGGCGCTTCCAGCGGTGGCGGAGCCGCCGGTACGACGGGGCAGTGACTACGCACGGTTGTCCCGGCGGATCAGCGAGGCGGGCCTGCTGGAGCGGCGGCCCGGGTGGTACGCGCTGCGGATCGCGCTGACCCTGGGTCTCTACGCCGCCGGTTGGCTGGCGGTCGTGCTGGTCGGTGACTCGTGGGTGCAGCTCCTGGTCGCCGTCGTCCTGGCGGTGGCCACCACCCAGGTGGCGTTCCTCGGCCACGACGCCGGTCACCGCCAGATGTTCCGCCGGCGCGGCCCGAGCGAGCTGGTCGGCCTGCTGACCGGCAACCTGGCCGTCGGGCTCAGCTACGGCTGGTGGGTCGACAAGCACAACCGGCACCACGCCAACCCGAACCACGAGGACGAGGACCCGGACGTCGGTGGCGGTGCGCTGGTCTGGTCGTACGACCAGGCGGTCGCGACCCGCGGAATCCGCCGCTGGCTGGCCCGCCGGCAGGCCTGGCTGTTCTTCCCGATGCTGCCGCTTGAGGGGCTGGCGCTGCACGTGAACAGCGTCAAGGCGCTGGTCGGCCGGGAGACGGACGGTGGGTTCACTACCCCGATGCGGCACCGCCGGGTCGAGGCGCTGCTGCTCGGCCTGCACGCCGTCGCCTACCTGGGGGTGCTCTTCACCGTGCTGTCGCCGGTCAGAGCGCTGGTCTTCATCGCCATCCACCAGGGCCTGTGGGGGCTCTACATGGGTTGCGCGTTCGCCCCGAACCACAAGGGCATGCCGATGCCCACCGCGGCGGACAACCTCGACTTCCTGCGCAAGCAGGTGCTCACCTCGCGCAACGTCCGGGGCGGTCGCTTCGTGGACACGGCGCTCGGCGGGCTGAACTACCAGATCGAGCACCACCTGTTCCCGAACATGCCCCGGGCGAACCTGCGCCGCGCGCAGCCGATCGTCCGGGCGTACTGCGTGGAGCAGGGCATTCCGTACGCCGAGACCGGGCTGGTCGACTCGTACCGGCAGGGGCTCGCGCACCTGCACGAGGTGGGCCGGCCGCTGCGCGAGAGCTGATCCCGGCGGGACGTGCGGCGGGGGCGGTGCCGACCGGCACGCCCCCGCTGGCGTCCGCTGTCGGGTCAGGCGGTGACGCCGAAGGCCTTGAGCAGCTCCGGCGAGGCCTCCTGGGTCTCGGCGGCGGTCGGCTTCTGCACGCTCACCGCGGTGCCGAAGTCCGAGTAGCTGGTCTTCACCTTGCCCAGCGCCACCTGGATCCCGCTCATGTCGATGGTCAGCTCGGTGAGGCGACCCTGGTCGTCCTTGGTGGCGGTGAACGGGATGGCCTTGGCCTTCTCGCCCAGCGCGGCGGTGTTCTTGTCGCCCGCCTTGGTCAGGTCGATCGTGCCGGCGTACGTGTTGCCGCCGGTGCGCTGGACGTCCGCCACGTTCTTGAGCATCCTGTTGGCGCCGCCCGGGTCGCCGTCGGGCATCAGGTTCAGCTGGCCCTGGCCCAGCGTCGCCGAGTCCAGGTGCAGCCACTTCTGGGGCGCGTTCGGCTGACCGGTCACCTTGAGGTAGCCGTCGCTGTGGTCCATCAGCAGCCGCAACTGGCCGGCGGTGCCCAGGCTCAGCGTCAGGTCGGCGGTCTTCGCCGGCGGGTCCATCAAGCCGCCGCCCTTGAGCGCCCCGGACTCGATCGCCACCCGGACGCTCTGTTCGTTGAGCTTGAATGCGGCGGCGGTCAGCTCGTTGAGCGCCTCGCCCGGGGCGAGGCCAGCCGGCGAGGCGCTGGTGCTGGCGCCGGCACTGGCGCTGCCGCTCGCGGACGGGGTGCCCGTACCGGTCTGGTTGCATCCGGTCGCCCCGAGACCGAGTGCGACGAGCGCGGCCCCCGTGGTCGCCAGCCGTCGAGTGTTCATCGTGGACGTCTCCTTCTCCAAGGTGGGTCCGGGTCGACCGCGTGCCGCCCGTCCCCGCTGTCGAGTCCTGTCAGATTGATCAAGGTTGGCGACGCCCCGTTTCCGGTGACGGTGCCGATTCGACTCTGGTACCCCGCATCGACCGCCACCACACCGCCGACGGCGGGTCGGACCGGCTCGGCGTCCGCGCCGGATGTCGCCCGGAGCTGCCGAGCACGTGATGGCGTGCGGTGTGACGGGATATCCCTCCCGGTAGGGTCGGGCCATGGCAGACGTGCTCTGGAGCGCCCGATGAGATTCGAGATCAGCAAGGTGCTCGACGCCATCGAGGGTCGGGTCTGCACCGACCCCTCGCTGGCCCGGGCGGTACTCGACCTGGCCGAGGTGATCCGCTACCAGGACCTCGACGGTGGCCGGCCGGCAGCCTGCTCCGGCTCGGCATGGTGATCGACGCCCTCGCCCGGCAGTTGGAGGAGGACAGCGTCCCGGTCTACGCCGTGGTGCACCGGGCCCTGCTCTCCGACGCCGACCTGACGTCCAACGAGCGCATGGTGGTCCGCCGCTGGGCCGATGACGGGCTCGTCGAGGTGCTCGACAACCCGGGCGACCGGATGTTGGAGATCGCCGACCTGCTCGGACTGCCGGTGCTCAGCCGGCTTCGTTTCGACGGGCTGCGCGGTCGCTACCCGTGGCTGGTGGAGCAGCCCGGCCGGGTGCTCGCCGCGGTGCCGGGCGCCGGCGGGCCGGTCTTCATCGCCCACGTCGGCGGTGGGCAGGCGCCGGCCAGCGGCACCCGTTCGCCGGCCGGCGTCAGGCTGCTCACCCGCCAGTGGCGCTGCCCGGAGCCGGCTCGCGCTCTTCGGCGGCGGCGG
>JAEVHO010000301.1 GCA_016802835.1 Micromonospora sp. ATA32
CTTTGGCTCGGCGAGGGTAGGCGGGAGGCCCTCCGCTACCACCCACCGTCCCGGCGGCTGCCGACGAACTTCGGCCATCCTGGAGCCGGAGCGCCCCCGCCGGAGGCGCACTAACCCGCAAGCCCACGCGCGGTCAGCGACGCGGCCGGCGTGCGCTCCCCTACGCCGCGCGGGTCCTGGCCGCGCGGCTCGGCCGCTGCCGGCCTACCCCTCGTCGCTCAACGGTCTGTCGTTCTGCGGCGCTCCGGGCTTCCCGCCTTCGCGCCAGCCGCCGGGCGTTCTGCGTGGCCGGAGCGGAGCGTCAGCGGAGTGCAGGCTGCGCGCCCTGGCGGCGGCGCGTGCGGCCCGTTACGGGCCGCCTTGAAGACGTACAGAAACTTTGAACTACGCCGGCAGCCGGTTGTCGTGTCTCGGAACCTGCAGGACAGCTTGGTATCAGGACCTGAGTAACACTCCGTCGCCTGTAGCACCGGCCCGACGCCTGGGCCAGGTCGACGAGCTGATCCGAACCGGCGGCGACGGATAGTAGGAATTGACCGGCCTTTACCGTCGCCCGCCCGTTTAATGCGGCCACGGCCGCAGATCCGCGTTCACCAGCGCTGCCGCGTGGTACGAATGCCTCAACGCGGGCATAAAGCCACAGGACGGGCGGGCCGATGACGAGTGGGGCGGGCGAGCTGCTGCGGAGACCCGGGCAGCCGCAGCGGGCAACGTTCCTGGAACTGTTCTTCGACCTGGCGTTTGTCTTCGCGCTTACCCAACTCTCGCACGCGCTGATCCAGAATCTCGCGTGGAGCGGCGCCTTCCAGGCGCTGGTGCTGCTGCTGGCAGTGTTGCGGGTCTGGCTCGGCACGGCGTGGGTAACCGACAGGTTCGACCCGCAACGGCCGGCGATACAGCTGCTGGTCATCGCGACCATGGTCGGCAGCCTGGTGATGGCGGTCGCGCTGCCCGACGCGTTCGGCGAGCAAGGCCTGGTCTTCGCAGGCGCGTACATCGCCATCCACACCGGCCGCGACCTCTTCCTTTTTATCGCCCTGCGGGGCCACGAACTGCAACGCACCGCCTGGCGGGGGTTGTTCTGGTACGGCGTGGCCGCGCTTCCGTGGATCGCGGGGGCGCTCGCGCACGGTACGACGCGTGGGGCGCTGTGGACACTGGCGGTGGCCCTGGACTACACCGCATACGCGCTCCGTTTCCCCACGCCAGGGCTGGGCCGCACGCTCAAGTCGGAGTTGCCGAAGGTGGCCGAGCACCTGTCCGAGCGCTACCGGCAGTTCTTTATCATCGCGCTCGGCGAGTTGATCCTGGTCACCGGACTGGCGCTTCGCGGCACCGGCTTCGCGGCTGATCGGACCACGGCGTTCGTGGTGTCGATCGCCACCACCGTGCTGCTCTGGCGGATCTACATCTACCGCGCCGGGGAACTATCGGCCGCAGCCATCGCAGCGGCCCCCGACCCGGCCCGCCTTGCCCAATCGACGTCATACGCCCACCTGGTCATGGTGGCCGGCATCGTCGTCACCGCCGTCGGCGACGAACTCGTCATCGAACATCCACTCGGACACACACAACCGGCCTGGATCGCCGTCATCTTCGGCGGACCCGCGCTGTTCCTTGCCGGACGCGCCGGCTTCGAATACGCGATCTTCGCCCGCGTGTCCCGGGACCGGCTGATCGGCGTGCTCGTGCTGGCCGCCCTGACACCGGCGATGCTCCTCGTGCCGCCGCTGCTGGCAGCCCTCGCCGCCACCGCAGTCCTAGCCGGGATCGCCATCGCCGACGCCGCCCGCACGAGAGGACGCCCACCCGAGCCGCCGTCACCACCCGGCTAGCCGGAAGTGTCATCCACGTCTTGAGACTGTTCTGTCACGGACGTCCTGAGACCGACAACGCCGGCAGCCGGTCGGTCGAACGCGTGTTCGATTAGGTTGCTGTGGGTGGAGGTGCGTGGTCGCTGGTGGAACGGGTCATGGGGCCGCATGGCCCGGCGGGACATCTGGCTGGTCTCCGATGGCCGGCTCTGGCGAGTGCGTGGCCGCCTTGGAGGTGACGGAGGGCAGGAAGTCTCGTACGACTTCCCGGACGAAGGATCCGCCCGGTCGATGGTCGACCGAATGATGAAGACCTCGGCCGGGACCTGGCGTGATCTCACCGAGGCGGTCCGGCAGGAGGCCAACCGCCGGCAGACTCGTTAGCCAGGCCGGTCGCCGGCCGGTAGCACTCAACGGCAGGCGTCTGCCCGGACGTGCACACCGCACCACGTCGGCAGGTTGGCTGCCCACACCCGCCAGCCGCCGGCGTCTCGCCGCGTCTCGAACCGCCATAGGTGGGCAGTGCCGCTCAAGCTGGTCTGTCCGCTCCACCAGATCGGCCGCACCTGCGCGGTCACCATCGCGCGGCTGTCGCCCTGATCCTCGACGTCGATCGGTCCCACCGTCTCAAGCTTCGACGGAACCTTGGCGCGCTCCATGTCGCCGCGGTACTGACGCCACTGCCGCAGCAGCTCGTCGTGACGCCCGCCGACCAGAACCCGCGACAGCCCCAATTCCTCAGGTCGGCCTGCTCGCCGAGCAACGCACCGCAGGGGAGGTGACCGGTCATGCCCAGCACTGACCGACACACCGGCACCCGCATCGAGGGCCTGGTCCTGGTCCTCATCCTGCTCACCGTCGCTGGCTTCGCCGGGGCCGCCTCCTTCACCCACGTCAAAGACTGGACCCTCGCCAACTCCCCCACCGGCACGGGTGAGTGGTTCGGCTGGGCCAACGCCGTCATCTCGGAGTTGGTCCCTATCGCCTCGCTCCTGACCATCCGCCGCCGCCGTCGAGCCGGCGCACCGATCGGCTACCCGATGCTGCTGCTCGTCGCCGCCGCCGGCCTGTCCCTGGCCGCGCAACTCGCGGTCGCCAAGCCCGGCCCGTCCGGGTGGCTCCTCTCGGCGGTTCCCGCCATGGCGTTCATGGCCCTGGTCAAACTCGTCCTCGCTCCCGCCCCGGTCACGTCTGAGGACACCGCACCACCGGCCGGCCGGTGGAGCCGATCCGCGTCCAGGTGGCCGAGCAGGTCACCCCCGAGCCGGCACCGCCGGCTGCCATCACCCCGGCACCCGAACCGGCCCCGGCTGCTGAGCCGGCCGTCGAGTCGGAACCCGTCCCCGTCCCGACTCACCTGCTGCCTATGGCCCGCTTCGCCGCCGTGCAGCACGAACAGTCCACCGGAGCTCCCATCACCCCCGCCGAGCTGGCCGACCGGCTGAGCGTCGCCCCGGAGGTTGCCGGGCAGCTTCTCACCACCATCGCCGGTGGTGCCCGATGACTATCTACCTCGTCGACATCGAGCAGGTCACCCACACCTGCCCGGCGCACGAAGAGGCGCACCCGTTCGACATCCGCCGGACCGTCGTCGACGTCATCCCCGGCGGTCCCTGCCGGACACCGGTCACCGTCCGCTGCGGCGGACAGACCGCTCTGATTCCCTGCCATCGGCACGAGCCGGCCAAGCGCCAGTGCGGCGCCTGCCGGGTCATCGTCACCGAACGCACCATCACCACCCGCACCCTCGACGCTGAGGTTGCGGCTTGATGGCCGACGGCATGCCCGACGCCGCTATCTACACCGCCTGCGGCAACCGCCGGGCCACCGTCTGCCCGTCCTGCGCCCAGACCTACCAACGCGACGCCTACCAACTCCTCCGCGCCGGCCTCGTCGGCGGCAAAGGCGTCCCCGAAACGGTGTCCCGGCACCCAGCGGTGTTCCCCACCTTCACCGCCCCGTCCTTCGGCCCGGTCCACGTCCGCGCGGTCAAGCGGCACACCTGCGCCAACCGGAAACGCTGCGACTGCCGACCCGACCCGTGTCACGCCCGCCGCGACACCGGCCTCTGCGAGCACGGCCGCCCCGCCGTGTGCTGGGCGCGCCATGAGCCCGGCGACCAGGTCCTCGGGCAGCCGTTGTGCCTGGACTGCTACGACCACGACCACCAGGTCGTCTGGAACCTGTTCTCCGCGGAGTTGTGGCACCGCACGAAGCAAGCCGCGGAACGCCACCTCGCCAAGCTCGCCCGCCGGCGAGGCATCCCCCGCGTCGAGGTCGTCACCGCCTCCGGCAACATCCGCAAGGTCCCACCCGTGCGGCTGTCGCACGGTAAGGCGGCGGAGTTTCAGGCACGCGGGGCGGTCCACTTCCACGCCCTGGTGCGCCTGGATGGCGTCGACGCGGACGACCCGAATGCCGTGGTCCCCCCGCCGGCCGGCTTCACGGTCGCCGACCTGGAAGACGCCCTCCGGCACGCCGCCGAGCAGGTCCGGTTCGACACCCCCGGTCACCCCGACCGGCCCGAGGGCTGGCCGATCGCCTGGGGCGAGCAGGTCGACATCCGCCCCATCTCGCTGACCGGTCGTGGTGAGGTCACCGACAGCATGGTCGCCGGATACCTTGCCAAGTACGCCACCAAAAGCACCGAGGTAACCGGGTACCGCTCCACCCGCCTCGACCGGGACAGCATCGGCGACTACGCCGACCCCGACGGCGACCACACCGCCCGCCTCATCGACGCCTGCTGGCGACTCGGCCGACCCACCGGCGTACCCACCCCGTTCTCGGAGCGGCCCCGGGACCATCGGCCACGGCCCGGCTTCGTCGACCGCTGGGAATGCCCCGACTGCGGCACCCACACCCGCTACGCCGCCTGCCCCGTCTGCATCGCCACCCGTCAAGCCACCCTTGACGCCCAACCGACGAAACCAGCCAGCACCAACCCTTACGCCCGGCTGCGCCGGTGGGCGCACATGCTCGGCTTCGGCGGCCACTTCCTCACCAAGGCCCGCCGCTACTCGGTCGCCTTCCAACTCCTGCGGGAGACGCGGGTCGCCTTCCGCCGGCACGAGGACGAGGGCAACGAGCACACCGGCACCGTTCAAGCGGCCGACCACCTGGACGACGACACCACCCTCATCGTCGGCACCCTCACCTTCGCCGGCGTCGGCTGGCACACCACCGGAGACGCACTCCTCGCCAACACCGCCGCCGCCATGGCACGAGAGCGACGAACCATCGGCCGCGAAGAACTCGCCACGAACTCGACACCACCCCCGCCGGCACCGTGCCGGCAGCCGCCTAGCCCCTCGACTGCCTGGGAGATGACATGACTACCGCCGAACAGCTCAAGCTCTGGACCGTCGACGACGTTTCCGCCTACCTCGGTGTCCCGGTCCAAACTCTCTAGCCCGGCGCAAGCGCCGCATAGGCCCGCCGGCCGGCCGCGTGGGGCGTCACCTGCGCTATGACCCGGACGCCGTTCGGGCCTGGTTCGAGCAGCAAGCCGCCGCCTGAGGAAGGAGCAACGTTGGCCCACGTAGAAGATCGCTGGTTCAGGACCGTTCCTCGCCCAGACGGCAAGACTGAGCGGGTCAAGACCTCCCTGCATGGGCGGGGACTCCGGTACCGGGTCCGCTACATCGCGCCCGACGGCCGCGAGCGGTCCAAGTCGTTCCCGGACAAGGAGAAGCGGGCGGCTGAGGCGTTCCTCGTCTCCGTCGAGTCGGACAAGCTTCGCGGCACCTACATCGACCCGGCCGCCGGCAAGCTGACCTTCCGCCAGTACGCCGAGCAGTGGTTGGCCGCGCAGACCTTCGACGAGTCGACCCGCGAGGCCACCGAGCGGCGGCTACGCCGGCACATCTTCCCGTACCTGGGGTGCCGCACCCTCGCCACGATCCTGCCGACTCACCTGCGCGAGCTGGACCGCTCCCTGCAGCAGCTCGGCTTGGCGGCGACCTACCGTGTCGTCGCCTACTCCAACGTCGCCACGATCCTCAACGCTGCTGTCGATGACGGCCGGATCGGCCGGAACCCATGCCACGCCAAAACGGTCCGGCCGCCCAAGGTTCCGCCTCGCAAGGTGGTGCCCTGGTCGCGGGAGCAGGTACTTGCCATCCGCGCGGGCCTGCCGGCGCGCTACCGCTGTGGACCTGAGCGCGGGCTGCGGCCTCCGCCAAGGCGAGGTCCTGGCCCTGGCCGTGGAGGACATCGACTTCCTCCGGGGCACTCTGCATATCGTCCGGCAGTTGAAGATCGTGGGTAGTCGGCTGGTCTATGCCCTGCCCAAGGGCCGCAAGACCCGTGACATCCCGCTACCCGCATCGGTGGGTGCGGCTCTCACCCGTCACCTGGAGGACTTTCCCCGGTGCCCGTGACGCTGCCGTGGGATGTGCCTGGCGGATCGCCTGTGACGGTCAACCTGGTCATGCACGGCCGGACGAACGTGGCGATGGACAGGAACACCTTTAACCGCGACTGCTGGCACGCCGCACTGACCAGCGCGGGTATCCAGCGGACCAGGGCGACCGGGATGCACGCCCTACGGCACTTCTACGCCTCTGTCCTGCTCGACGCCGGGGAGAGCGTCAAGGCGCTGTCGGAGTACCTGGGCCACGCTGACCCAGGCTTCACGTTGCGGACCTACACCCATCTGATGCCGTCGAGCGAGGATCGGACGCGACGGGCCATCGACAAGGTACTTGCGCCGCCCTCGGACGACCTGGCGACGGCCTAGCCGTGATCATCGCCGTGTTTTGGCTGCTAGCGGGCGGTGTCCCTGCAGTTCACCAACTATCGCTGAGCCGAGGCGTCGAGCGGCCAACCCCGCCCGGGGTGGGCGCTCGACGCGTGTCCGGGGACGGTCAGGCGGCGACGGGCTGGTCGGCGCGTACCGAGGAGGTGTTCTCCGCCCGGGCGATGGAGCCGG
>JAEVHO010000302.1 GCA_016802835.1 Micromonospora sp. ATA32
TGTCCTTGACCGCCTTGGCGATCGCGGCGGCGACCACCACGATGACGATCGCGACGAAGGCGCGGGGTAGCCAGGCGATGACGCCGGCGATCAGGTCGGGAGATCGGTTGGGTCCCAGATGCCGAAGGCCAGCTGGAGGGTCACCTCGGCCCGGCTGAGCCAGGACTCCCAGCGGTTCTGCATCGGACGGACCAGGCCGCCACCGACGCCGACGACCAGGATGCCGCCGACGGTGGCCAGCACGGCGATCAGGACCGGGGTGGTCACCGCGGTGGCGACGCCGATCTGGTTGAGCGCGGCGATGATGCCCAGGCCGAGGATGAAGACCGAGGCGATGTTGGCCAGCACCCGGCCGTACGACAACCCGCCGAGGGCGCTGCCGATGATGTCCTTGACCGCCTTGGCGATCGCGGCGGCGACCACCACGATGACGATCGCGACGAAGGCGCGGGGTAGCCAGGCGATGACGCCGGCGATCAGGTCGGAGATCGGGTTGGGTCCCCAGATGCCGAAGGCCAGCTGGAGGGTCACCAGCAGCACGCCGTAGTAGGCGAGCTTCGCGATGATGTCGCTGGCGTCGTACGTGGAGCGGGCCAGCGCGGTCTTGATCCCACCACGCTCGACCGCCCGGTCGAAGTGCACCCGCTCCAGCACCTTGTCCACGAGCTTGCGGACGCCTTGGCGACCAGCCAGCCGACCACGAGAATCGCCACGAAGGCGACGGCCTTCGGCAGGAACAGCATCACCGAGCGGAGTGCGTCACCTACCGCGTTGCCGAAGTTGTCTTTCATATGAGGGCCCTTCACACAGTTGGTCAGGTCGGTCGCGGTCGACCTACCCGAACCGGGTCAACGGGAAACGCCGCACGCAGGCGGTCAGCGCGGACGGCAGTCGTAGGCGACCGGTGTCTGGGCCTGGGCCGGCGGCGGTTCGGTGAGGTTGACCGTGGCGGTCTCGGTCGTCGTACCCACCCTGCTGAACGACCACTTGAGAGGGAGCGTCACGGCCCGCTGGCCCCGGCCGACCCGCTCGGTCAGCACGCTGCCGGGCTCGGACCCGCACCGCAACCACTGTTGATGTTCTCTCCGCTCTGAAGGGCGGGGATTCCCTCCACGCTGCATGTGGAGCATGCGGCGTCCGGGTGGATTCCTGCTTCTCGGCGCGCTGCTGGCACGGGTGCCGGCGTCTTCACGTCGCATCCGGCAGGAGCGCCCCGACCCCGTGCGCCACTACCATCGGGTCAACCCCCTCTTTTCGGGCTCGTACTTCGCCGGCTCCACCGGCGGCGCACCGCCGACCGTGCTGAGCCGGTACATCGAGCAACAGCACCGCCCGACCTAAAGCACGCTCGGGCCTAGCCGGCCCTCCCGCGCGGGCCTTCACCCCCGCCCTGAAGGGCGGAGCACTAGCCCGCAACTCGGTAGCTGCTGGCAGCTCCGGAGATAATCATGCTGCCGCGCTATGTCGGACTATCGGGTATCCGGCAGCCCGCCGGCCCGGTGGCCGTCGCCCCGCTCGGCGGCGACCGCAACGCTCTCGGTGACCGGGCCGAGGTCGGGTTGCCCCGTCGTCGTCACCGGAGCCTCGGTCCCGGCCGCCGGCTCGGGCTCCCCCGCCGCCCGCTCACGGCCGCGGCCGGCGAACTCGTTGAAGAACCGCAGCAGCTCGACCGGGAACGGCATCACCAGGGTGCTGTTCTTCTCGGCCGCCACGTCCACCACCGTCTGCAGCAGGCGCAGCTGGTACGCGCCGGGGGTGTCGGCCATCGCCCGGGACGCGTCGGCGAGCCGGCGGGACGCCTGGAACTCGCCGTCCGCGGCGATCACCCGGGCTCGGCGTTCCCGTTCCGCCTCGGCCTGGCGGGACATCGACCGTTTCATCCCCTCGGGCAGCGAGACGTCCTTGACCTCGACCCGCTCGATGAGCAGGCCCCACGGCTTCTCGGTCGGCGCGTCGATGACCGACTTGAGCTCGGCGTTGATCCGGTCCCGGTCGCCGAGGACGGTGTCGAGGTCCGCCTTGCCGATCACCGAACGCAGCGCGGTCTGCGCCACCTGGAGCACCGCCGACGGGTAGTCGCGGACGTTGACCAGGGCCTTCACCGGGTCGACGACCCGGTAGTAGACGACCGCGTCGACGGTCAGGGTGACGTTGTCCCGGGTGATCGCGCCCTGCGCGGGAACGCCTATCACGGTCGTCTGCATGCTGACCCGCACCATCCGGTCGGCGATCGGGATGATCAGGTGCAGACCGGGCTGACGGATCCGGTCCTGCACCCGGCCGAAGCGGAACACGATGCCGCGCTGGTACTGCTGGACCAGCCGGACGCTCAGCGACAGCACGAGCAGCATGAACACGACGACGATGACCAGGCCGACGAAGACGGCGACTGCTCCCATGACCCCTCGATCCCGGAGGCGCCCGCCTCCTGGCGCCGCGCGTACCCGTTGTGTCGTCAGCCAGTCCTCCGCGCCCCGACGATCCCGTGCGGGGCGAACCGGCCCACGCCGAGCGGGCCGAGCCCCGGGCGCCGGCCTGGCCGCGGCGCCGCCGTCCCACGCCTTGCTCACCGGGCGGCACCGCTCGACTTCCCTTGGTAACGTGACGGCCGCTCACCCGACCGTCGGCGTGGCCCGCCGGTGGACCGGGCACCGTCGACGGGGAGGTCCATGGTGTGGACGGATGAGGCGGGGATCGACGCGGCGCAGCGCCGCCTCGACGAGTGGGAGTCGTCCATCGCGGCCCGCGCGGCACGGACAAGGGCGTTGTCGGGGCGGCTCGCGGAATTGACCGGCACCGCCCGCAGCGAGGACCGCACGGTCGAGGCCACAGTGGATTCCTCCGGCGCTCTGGTCGACATCCGGCTGGATGAACGCACCCGCGGCCAGTCGGCGGCCCACACCGCGGCGCAGGTGCTGACGACGACCCGGGCGGCGTACGCGGAACTGCTGCGCAAGGTGGCTGCGGGCGGCCGAGGAGACGCTCGGCCCGGACGACCCGTCCGGGCGGGCGATCGTCGACTCGTACGGGCGGCGGTTGGGCGGGCCGGAGCGGGAGGGCAACGGGCCGCGTGCCGGCCGGTGACGGCATCGAGGTGAACCCGGAGGATCTGATCGTCCACGCCGGACACCTCGACGAGGTCGCCGACGCCGTGGCCGTCGCCCGGCAGGCCGGGCAGACCGTCCGACTCGGCGCCGACGCCTACGGGCAGCTGTGCGGGCTGATGCCGGTGCTGCTCGGTCAACTCCAACGGGTGCTGGTCGACGGGGTCGGCGCGGCGGAGCAGTCCGTACGCGACACCGCCGGCAGGCTGCGCACGGTGGCCGCCCGCTACCAGGCGGCCGATGGGCAGGCGGCGGCGGAACTGTTGGACGCTGACCTGACGGTGCTGATGGTCCTTGCTGACTACGAGTGCTACCCCACGTGGATACGCGGCTCGGTGATGACGAACGTCGACCCTCAAGACTTGTCGATCTCCGCCGGCCTCGCTCAGCAGTTGGTGGCGTGGGCCCAGGCCTACGACGACACCCTGAACCGTGATGATCCCACCGCCTCTGGCTTTGCCAATGCGGAGGCCGAGGCGGCATTTCATGCCCGAGGAGAAGCGTTGGCGCGTCAGCTCGCTCGGGAGGCCTCCGGCCGCTACAGGGTCGAATACTTCGACGCCCGCACCGGCGTTTCCTGCCTCATCCCCTCGTCTCCACACCATCTCATTCCCGTGAGGATCTTCGCACGTGGATCTTTATGACGTCGTCGAACTTGTCACTGACCTGCCCGAAGAGGGGCTGACAGCCGGGTCGGTGGGTACTGTCGTGCACGTCTTCGATGGCCCTGAGCCGGCATACGAGATCGAGTTTGCCGACGATGACGGCCGAACGCTGGCCACGGTCGCACTCACATCGGACAAGCTCCGCCGGCACGGGTGAGTCCGCTGGGCGGGTTCGAGGCGGTGTGCCGGTGAGGCGACATGCCTTCGACGTCGTTCTGGCTGCACTGACCCCGCGAGCCGCACAGCTCGCCCGGGTCACCGTCCCCCGCCCTGCCGACCTCGCTGCCGCCTCGACCGAGGGCTGGATCACGCTGCCGGTCGCTCCGCTGCTGTTGTCCATGAACGTTTGCCGGGTAGGTCTCATGGGTGAGCACGGCAGGTTGCAGCTCCCTGAGCGGCCTCATCGGTCGACTGCGGCTCGGTGTATTGATCAAGTGGTCGTCGTCAACCGGTCCGGGTCTGTGAGGATGTGCAGTGCGGCGGTGTGCGTGGCCGCGCTGCGTGCGAACAACGCTGGTCCGGGCATTGGTTGCGGGTGCCCGTCGAGCCCGCTGAAGCATCCGCCAGCCTCCTCGACGATGATCGACGTTGCGGCGTAGTCCCACACCTGTCCCCGGGTTTGGACGGCGAGGTCCATCTGCCCACATGCAACGAGTAGCGCAGCGTGGGTGCCCCAGGGTTTGGTCGAGGTCACTGCGCGCAGCGGCGCGATCAACTCGCGTTCTGGTTGGGACAGTTCCTCTTCGGTGGGGATCACGCCGAGCCGGCTCCCGGGCAAGATGTCCGGGTGGTGACGGGCGACGGTGATCCGCCGTTCTCGGGTCAGCCCCATACCGGAGATATCCGTTTCGAAGGCGCCGCCGCCTCGCTGGGCCCACCATATCCTTCCCTGCGCGGGAACGACGGCCACACCGACAACGACCTCACCAGCCTCTTCCAGCGCGACAAGCACCAACCACCGGTTGTCACCGGCGACGAAGAGCGCAGTGCCGTCGATCGGGTCGACAATCCAGCGACGGCTGCCCCCACCAGTTTGCCCGGCTTCCTCACCCAGGACGGCGTCGTCCGGTCGCGCGTCGGCCAGTACTTTTCGGATGGCGGCTTCAACGGCACGGTCAGCCTCAGTGACCAAGCTGCCATCCGGTTTCAGCTGTCGAGGAAGCTGAGCGAGGGCCGCGAAGTACCGGAGGCCGATCACGGCGCCAGCAAGAGCGGCACGTCGAGCGAGTAGAAGGTCGCTTTCCATGTGCTTCATCCTTGCGGAGCGGCGCCACCAACCTTCCAGGGCCACGGACGCACTCATCGATTGTTGTGCCGGTTACCTCTAGCGCGACGGCGAGACGTGGCAATATCCTCCACTTCACGCGCAGGTTGTGGAGTTCCTTTTCATCACGCGTCCCCCGCCGTCCCGGCCGGACGGTCGCTGGCCACAGAGGAGTCGCCATGCACTTCGAGCATCCTGAACTCGACCGCCGGACCATGCTCCGGGCCGGGCTCGGTGCCGCCGCCGTCGCGGTCGTCGGGAGCGACCTCGCCTTCCCGGCCGCCGCCCGGGCCGCCGAGGGGACGGACCTCGACTGGATCATCAGCTGCGACGAGTGGGGTGCCCGCCCGCCGGCGGACCCGCTGTCGGTCAGCGCCATCGCCACCAACAAGATCATCGTGCACCACATGGCGTTCCCGAACGTCACGGACTATTCCGAGGAGCACGCCAAGCAGCTGGCCCGGGACTGTCAGAACCTGCACATGGACGGCAACGGCTGGTCCGACACCGGGCAGCACTTCACCGTCAGCCGCGGCGGGTACGTGGCGGAGGGCCGGCACGGCAGCCTGGAGCGGCTGGCCGCCGGCGACCGGCAGATGATCTCCGCGCACTGCCCGGGCGAGAACGGTCGGGCCATCGGGATCGAGAACGAGGGCACCTACGTCACCGAGACCCCACCGCAGGAGCTGCTGGACTCTCTGGTCAAGCTCTGCACCGCGGTCTGCCGGCAGTACGGGCTGCACGCCCACGACATCTTCGGCCACTGGGACTTCCGGGAGACGCAGTGCCCGGGCGCGCTGTTCTACCGTGAGTTCCCCGCCCTGCGCCGGCAGGTGTTCAGGGCGCTCGACACCGACCTCGCCGACGTTCCCGCGCGCCGCTGGCCGGACATCTGGCGGTTCGTCGGCGGGCCGGTCGTCCGGGTCGCGCAGTACCTGCTCTCCTTCCGTGGCTACACCGTGCCGGTCACCGGCGTCTTCGACGCCGCCACCGTCGCCGCCGTGCAGGACTGGCAGTACCGCAACGGCATCCCGGTCGACATCGACGCCACCCTGACCACGCCGACCTGGGAGACCCTGGCGCCGGAGCTGGACAAGGACGCGACCGGGATCCCGGTGACCGCGGTGCAGTACATCCTCAACCACAAGGGGTACGCCGAGGTCACCGTCACCGGCGTCTTCGACTACGCCACGAAGAAGGCCGTCCAGGACATCCAGCGCCTGCACGGCCTGCAGCTGGACGGCAAGGTCAGCACGAGCACCTGGTGCGCGGTCGTCGGCGGCGTGGTCCGTCAGTCGTTCCAGCGGCACTGAGCCCGTTCGGCGATATTCGAGCACGTTCGGCTACCCCGGGGCTCGTTCCAGCGGCGCTGGGCGGGCCGGCGGACCCGACGGTGGAGGTGGCACCGGGGCCACCTCCACCGTCGTCACTCGCGCGGTAGCTCGTCATGCCACAGGCTGAGCACCTGCCTCACAAGCGCGCGACCAGCCCGATCAGGGTTGCCCATCAACCACCGTTGAGTGTCAGGACTGTTCGGCCTGGCGCTTGAGCAGGGCCAGCCGCTCGTCCCAGGTTGCGGCCAGGCTGGTCATCCACGACCCTGAACCAACCGGCCGGCGACGTCGAGCACCGGATCGACATGGTCATGTTCAAGGGTGCGGTCGTGCCGGTGAGCAGTGAGGTCTTCGGCAACGAGCA
>JAEVHO010000303.1 GCA_016802835.1 Micromonospora sp. ATA32
CGGTGTGGTGGGTGGCCCGGGCGCCGCGGAAGGTGTCGATCGCCTGCTGCCAGCTCGCCATCGCGTGCGGCAGGTCGTCGATCATCGAGTACGTGTGCGAGTCCGTCCCGTCGAGCTCGGCGAGGGCCTCGCTCCACGCCTGCCCGGCCAGGGCCGGGTCGCCGTTGGCGGAGTGGAAGTCGCCGATGGAGACCAGCACCTCCGCGGTGTGGTGGGTGGCCCGGGCGCCGCGGAAGGTGTCGATCGCCTGCTGCCAGCTCGCCATCGCGTGCGGCAGGTCGTCGATCATCGAGTACGTGTGCGCCAGCCAGGCCTGGGTGCTGCCCACCCCGTGCAGGTCGCCGAGGGCCTCGAACTGCCGCCGCGCCTCGACGAACATGCCCAGCGCCTCGGCGTGCCGGCCGAGCCAGCCCTGTGCCCGCGCGATGGCCAGCAGGGCGTTGGTGGCGCCCCGCACATTGCCCTCGGCGCGAAAGAGCGCCCGCGCGGCCTCGGCATGCCGGATCGCCTCGTGGTAGCGCCTCTGGTCCAGCCGGATCTCGGCGATGTTGTTCTCCGCGTGGCCCTGCTCGGTGCGCCGGCCGAGCCGGTCGAAAAGCGCCCGGGCGTGCTGCAGGTGCGACAGCCCGCGGTCCAGATCGGCCAGGAAGTAGCAGGCGCCGGCGAGGCTGCGGTGCAGCAGGGCTTGGGCGGCGGGGTCGTCCCCGGTCGCGGCGAGGCCGGTGCTCACCGCTGCCGCCCACTGCTTGAACTGCGCGGTGTCCTGGAAGAAGTTCTGCAGGGCCAACGCGATCTGCCAGGCCGTGCGAGGCCGGCCGCGCTCCTTGGCCCGCGCGACGATGTCGGTCAGCACCCGCTGCTCGGCGGCGAACCAGGCCATCGCGTCGGCCCGGCCGGTGAAGCCGCGCCCGGTGACCCCGCGCTCGGACGGCTCCGGCTCCGGCAGCGGCACCTGCGGCAGCAAGGGCAGATGCGCCGCGTACGCACTGAGCTGGTAATAGTCGTAGACCCGCTCGATGGCAGCGTCCCGCTCGGCCGCGTCGTCGTGCTCCTCCCCGAGCTCCACGGCATAGGCGCGCAGCAGATCATGCATCCGCCACCGGCCGTCGCCGGGCTGGACCAGCAGCTGCGTCCCGAGTTCGGCGAGCAGGCCGCGGGCGGAGCGCAGGGGCAGGCCGCCCAGGGCGGCTGCCGCTTCCGTGCTCAGCTCCCCGGTTGGGTGCAGGGGCAGCAGCCGGAAGAGCCGGGCTGCCTCGGGAGTCAGGGTCCGGTAGGACCAGGAGAAGATCGCCTCCAGATCGGCGTCTGCGTCCCCGAAGCCGGACAGCCGGCCGTCGGCCTCGGCCAGCTCGCCGGCGACCGCGGGCAGGCTGAGCCCGGGCCGGCCGACGCTGCGGGTGGCGACCAGCGCCAGGGCCAGCGGCAGCCGGCCGCACCGCGCGATGATCTCGTCGACGACGGCCGGGTCGGCGGCCCACCGCGTCGCCGAGCCGGCGGGTGAGCAGCTCGCGGGCCTCGGCGTCGGTCAGCAGGTCGAGGTGCAGCGGGTGGGCGCCCGCCGGGCCGGCCACGCCGGTGATCCGGCGGCGGCTGGTGGCGATGACGAGACTGCGCCGGTGCCGGGCAGCAGGTGCCGGATCTGGTCCCAGTCGCGGCAGTTGTCGAGCAGGATCAGCATCCGGCGCTCGGCCAGGATGCTGCGGTAGAGGCCGGCCTGGGCGTGCAGCTCGGCCGGGATGGCGGCCGGCGCGACCCCGAGGGACCACAGGAAGCCGCGCAGCGCCTCCACCGGTGTCATCACCGAGTCGCCGGAGTCGAAACCGCGCAGGTCCGCGTGCAACTGCCCATCGGGGTAGCGGGCGGCCAGCCGGTGGGCCAGGTGCACCGCGAGGGCGGTCTTCCCGACGCCGGGCATTCCGTCGATGACCAGCGCGGTGGTCCGCCGGTCTCCGGCCAGCAGCTCCTCCGCGGCGGCCACGACGCCGCGGCGGCCGGTGAAGTAGGGGTGGTCGGCCGGCAACTGCGCCGGCAGCTCGGCCCGGGTCGGCGCCGGCGCGTCATGGTCGAGCAGGCTGTCCCGGGCCGCGCGCAGGTCGCCGCCCGGCTGGATGCCGAGCTCGTCGGCGAGCCGGTGCTCGATGTCGGCATAAGCCGCGAGGGCCTCGGCCCGCCGGCCGTCCGCGGCGAGCGCGAGCAGCAGCCGCGCCTGCAGTGCCTCGTCCAGCGGCTCGTATTCGGCGGCCAGCCGGATCGCGGGCAGCACCGAGTGGACGCACCCGGCCCGCAAGGCGGCGTCGGTCGCCGCCCGGACGGCCGCGAACCGCTCGCCGTCGACAGCGACGAACTCCGGATGGGCCCGGCCGCCGGCCTGCAGGCCCGAGGCGCACCGGTCGCGCCACAGCGCCAGCGCCTCCCGGTAGAACTCGACGGCCGGCTCGCCGGAGCTGCCACCGGCCTGGGCGACCAGCCGCCGGAAACGCAGCAGGTCGAGCGACTCCCCGTCGATCCGCAGCCGGTATTCGGCGCCGTCGCGGATCAGCACCGAGCCCGCTGCCCGCGTCGGCAGGCCCGGCTCGAAGCGCCGCCGGAGCATGCCGACGTGCCGGTGCACCACATTGACCGCGCTGGGTGGGGGGTCGGACTCCCAGAGCAGGTCGACGAGCTCGGCGACGCTGACCGCGCCGCCGGCCCGGGCGAGCAGCAACGCCAGGATCAGCCGCTGCTGCCGGGTGCCCAGGTCGATTTCGGACTGGCCGCGCCAGGCCCGCACCGGGCCGAGAACGGCGAAAGAGAGCGGGCTGGTCATCTTGATGCGAACCATATAGGGCTGGTTGCCACGATCGCCATAGCATGGCGGGGCCCGCGCCGCGAGACGGGCGCGCGTTGCGGCAATGTGAGCTTCGACTCAGCGGCCGGATCGCCGGCCGGCGGAGTCGTCCCTGCTCAGGCCGCCTCGAGGCCGGTGCGCAGGGCGCGCAGCGCATAGTGGGTCCGGGACTTCACCGTGCCGATCGGCACTCCCAGCCGGCCCGCGACCTCTTCCGGTGACCGCCCGACCAGGTAGACCTCGGAGAGCAGACTGCGCTGCGCCGGGCTCAGCCGGCCGAGCGCGTGCCGGATGGCGTACGACGCCAGCGCGGTGCCGGTGGTGTCGTCCCCAGCGGGAATCCAGGTCATGTCGACGAGATGGACCTCGGCCGGGCGGTTGAGCCGCAGCCGGACGCCGTCGATGACGAGCCGCCGGGCGACGGTGAAGAGCCACCGGCGGGCGGCATCGGGCTCGGCCGGCACCGAATCGAGGTGCCGCCAGGCCCGCAGCATCGTCTCCTGGAGCAGATCCTCGGCGGTCTGCCGCTGGCCGCGGGTCAGCACGAGCAGGAGACGCAGCACGGCACGGGCGTGGTCCCCATGCAGCGCGGTCATGCGCTCGGCCCGGCCGGCCGGTGATTCGTCGGGTGCCCGCAGCACGGTATTCCCCCCACAGGCAGGAGCAACGGTGAATGAGGCACGAGCCTAGGGACGACCGATGCGAATGGACTGACGCGTAAGTGCGGATCGAGTGCCGTCGCCGATCGCAATCGGTCACGGACGCGACGTGACCGCCGCGAGCAGGCCGGCCAGCCGCCGGCCGGTCCGGGTCTGCGCGGACGGGATCAGGGCCAGCGCCTCCTGCCACGCCCGCACCGCGGCGTCCTGGTCGCCGGCGGCGGCGAGGGCGTCGCCGAGCAGCGCCAGCACCTCCGCGGCCGGTGCCGCCGCCGAGGCCTCCTGGTAGGCGACGGCGGCCTCGCGCCAGCAGTCGACCGCCTTGCCGAGTTCCCGGCGGGCGGAATGCACCTGGCCGAGCACCTCCCACGCCTCGGCGATGCCCAGCCTGTACTGCGCTCCGCGCGACAGCGCCATCGCCTGCTCGGCGCAGCGCACGGCCTCTTCCTCCCGGCCCAATTCGGCGTTGCTCGCGGCCATGATCACCAGGGCGTCCGCGAGCAGTTTGTCGTCTCCGGCCGCCCATGGCCCCAGCGCCGCGGAAAGCGTCCGGACGACCTTCTCGTGTCGCCCCTGGGCGCCCAGGATCATCGCCCGGTTGATCCCGGCCCGGGTCATCTCGTCATGCAGGCCGAGTCGGGCGAGCAGCTCGAGCGCCTGGTCGAGATGCCCGACCGCGGTCTCGTGCTCGCGCCGGAAGTAGGCCGCCCCGGCCAGGCTGCGGTGCATCCGGGCCTGCCCGACCAGGTCGCCGCCCGCCCGGGCGGCCTCGAGGGCCACCTCGCCGGTCGTCGTCCAGTCGGCCCACCGGCCGCTGCGGTCGAAGAAGTGCTGCATGCCCAGGGCGAGCTGCCAGGCGTCGGTGTGCCGGCCCTGCCGGGCGGCCCTGCCGACCAGCGCGATCAGGACCTGCCGCTCGGCGGTGAACCAGCGCATGGCGTCGCCGTGGCCGGCGAAGCGCAGCCGGGTCTCGCCCGGCCCCGGCTCGATCATCGGGTGGTACTCGGAGGCCAGCAGCCGCCGGTGCGCCTGATAGCAGGTGGCCCGGTAGAACTGCAGGCAACGCAGCTCCGCGGCGGCGCGCTCGGCCGGGCTGTCGGTCTCCTCGCCGAGCTCCGTGGCATAGGCCAGCAGCAGGTCGTGGGGTGCGGTAGCGGCCCGGCAGGTCCTCGCTGATCAGGTGCGCGCGGCTCAGCTCGCCGATCAGCGCCCGCCCGCTCCGCAGCGGGACGCCGGCCAGGCCCGCCGCCCCGGCGATCGAGATGTCGGGGCCGGGATGGATCGGCAGCAGCCGGAAGAGCCGGGCGGCCGGGGCGGAGAGTGCCTGGTAGGACCAGGAGAAGACGGCACGCAGGCCGGTCTGCGGGTCGTCGTCGTCGAAGCCGTCCAGGCTCCCGGGCGCTTGGGCCAGCTCGGCGGCGATCCGCGCCGGTGGCGTCCGCGGCAGGCTCGCTGCGCGGGCGGCCACCACGGCCAGCGCGAGCGGCAGCCGCCCGCAGCTGGCGATGATGGCGTCGATCGCGGCCGGGTCCGCCGCGACGCGGCCGGCGCCGAGCGGCCCCAGGAGCACCGCGCGGGCCTCGTCGACGCTCGGCAGGCCGACCGGCAACGGGTGGGCGCCGGCGGTGGTCAGCAGGGTGCTGAGCCGGCTGCGGCTGGTGACGATCACCAGACAGCCGGGGCTGCCCGGCAGTAGGTGCCGGATCTGCTCGGCGTCCCGGCAGTTGTCGAGCACGATCAGCAGGCGCCGGCCGGCAAGGCTGCTGCGGTACATGCCCGCCTGGGCGTGCAGCTCGGCGGGAATGCCCTCCTGGGGCACCCCGAGCGAGCCGAGGAAGCCGCGCAGCGCCTCGGCCGGGCTCATCGCCGGCTCCCGCCCGTCGTATCCGCGCAGGTCGACATACAGCTGCCCGTCCGGGTAGCCGGCGGCGAACTCGTGGGCGAGGTGGACGGCGAGGGCGGTCTTGCCGATCCCGGGCATGCCGTCGATCGCGAGCACCGCCGGCCCGCCCGGGCGCGCGACCGCCGCGCGGGCCTCGGCGATGACGTCGTCCCGGCCGCTGAAGAAGGGCAGGTCCGGCGGCAGCTGCGCGGGCCGGGGGAGGGGCGACGGCGACTCGGTACGCGCCGGCTGGGTGCGCTGGTGCAGCAGCCGGTCGTATGCCTCCCGCAGTTCCTCGCCCGGATCGATGCCCAGGTCGTCGGCGAGCCGGCGGCGCACCACCCGGTACATCTCGACGGCTTCCGCCTGGCGGCCGTCGGCGGCGAGCGCCAGCAGCAACCGGCTCTGCAGCGACTCGTCGAGCGGGTGCTGCTCGGCGGCCTGCCGCAATGGCGCCAGCACCGCGCTCAGCCGGCCGCAGCGCTCGGCGGCGTCGGCGGCCTCGCGCACGGCCTGGGCGCGTTCGGCCTCCACGGCGAGGAACGCAGGATGCAGGCGGGAGGCCGGTTCCAGGCCCGCGGCGCACCGGCCGCGCCACAGCCGCAGCCCGTCGAGGGAATGCCGCAGCGCCGACTCCGGGTCGCCGTCCTGCAGGCTCCGGCCCGCCAGCCGGCTCAGCGACCGGAACTTCAGCAGGTCAAGGGACTCCTCGTCGGCGCGCAGCCGATAGCCCGAGAGCTCCCGGAGGATGTGCCGGCCCGCCGACCGGGTGGGCAGGCCGGGCTCGAGCAGCCGCCGGAGCACCCCGACGTGCCGGTGCACGACGTTCGCGGCGCTGGCCGGGGCCTCCTCGTCCCAGAGCAGGTCGACCAGCTCGGCCAGGGAGACCGGTGAACCGGCCCGGGCCAGCAGCAACGCGAGCACCAGGCGCTGCTGGCGGGCGCCCAGATGCAGCTCGGCGCCGGCGCGGACGACCTTGATCGAGCCGAGCACCGAGAAACCGATCGTCTCGCCCGCCGCCGCCCGCACACCGGCAACGGTAACCGGCCGATCCGCCACCCGGAGCTTGCGACCACAGGCCCAGGGGCGGGACTGGGTCTCCGGGACGGCGACGGGAGAGGCAGGGCCGATGACGACGGTGGTCAGATCGTCACCCGAGCTACATAACTGCCCGGCCTTGCTTCAGCTGATCCGCGTTCCGGGAGCGGGTCGGGAGCACTGGCTGCGCGGGACCAGGCGAGAGCCCGGCCGTAGGACCCTGCTGGTTAATTGATGTCCTGATAGGCGCTGTCGGCGTGGCTGCTGCCGGTTGGTGTTGGTCGAGGGCATGATCGCGGCGCGGTCGCTTTCGCT
>JAEVHO010000304.1 GCA_016802835.1 Micromonospora sp. ATA32
GGGTCAAGTCCGGGGCGGCGAATGCGACGCCGAAGCTGACCTCGATCACGCCGGGATGGCCGCCGGCGCGGACAGCATCGATGACCTGGACGTCATCCAAGTCCGGGGCGGCGAATGCGACGCCGAAGCTGACCTCGATCACGCCGGGATGGCCGCCGGCGCGGACAGCATCGATGACCTGGACGTCATCCGCTCCGGTGGGATGAAGAAGCTGTTCAGCCGGGTCTCCTCGATGTCGTTGAGCCCCGGGCCGACGGCGACCACGTTCGCCCCGCCGACGAGGTCGGTGAGGCCCGCGTCGGGCGTGCCGGCGACCGCGCCGCCCCGGGTCTCGGGCAGCCCCACCACCAGCGCCTCCGGCACCTGGATGCTCAGCGTGGCGGCGGCGGACTCGGCCGTGGCCAGTTGCAGCACGCCGGCCCCGGCCCGCAGCGCGGCCACACCGGCGAGCAGCACCGCCCCCGGGGTGAACCGCGAGCCGCCGACCACCAGCACGGTGCCCCGGGCGTCCTTGCCCCCGGACGGTACGGGCAGCGCCCAGTCCCGCAGCAGCGCCGGGGTGATCACCGGGGTGTCAGACCGGTTCGGCATGGACCTCGTCCTCCCTGGTCGGCCGGGCGCCCTGCTGGTGCAGGTGACCGACGTCGTTGAAACCGTCCGGGGTCAACCGCCCGTCGGCGTCCGCCGACCAGCCGGTGACCGAGCAGTTGGCGATCACGTGCTCCCGGGTCAGCGCCATCAGCTCCGCCTCGGTGAGTCCCTCCACCAGGTAGCGGAGCAGGAAGACCAGCGCGTCGTGGCCGAAGAGCAGCACCCGCCGACCCTCGTGGTCCCGGCGCAGGTCGCCGAGGAGGGCGCGCAACCGCAGCGCCACGTCGGTCCAGGACTCCCCGCCCGGTGGCCGGTAGTAGAACTTGCCCAGCCTCGCCCGGCGGTCGGCCTCGTCCGGGAAGCGTCGCCGGACCCCGTGCCCGGTCAGCCCGTCGAGGATGCCCAGCTCGCGGTCGCGGAGCCGCTCGTCGCGGCTGACCGGGATGCCGGTGCCCGCGAGGGCCAGCTCGGAGGTCTGCACCGCCCGCAGGTACGGCGACGCCACCGCCACGTTTGGCCGGCGTTCCTCCGGCAGTTCGGCCAGCCAACGGGCGGTGGCGCGGGCCTGCTCCTCGCCGGTGGGGGAGAGTGGCACGTCGGCGTCGCGGTCGGCCACCCCGATCAGCTCCACGCCGGACGCCTCGGCCTGGGTCGCCGCGACGTTCGCCGTGCTCTCGCCGTGTCGGATGATCCAGAGCGCTGCCAGTTCCGCCATGCGGCAAGCCCTACCCGGGCGTCGCACCCGGTAACCGTGCCGGCCGTCGGGGGCCGGTGGCGTGAACGCCGCGACGCCGGGTAAGCGGTGGCTCAAGTCAGAGCCGACAGGGGGAGGTAGGCCGTGGCAACGATGGTCAGGGAGCAGACCAGCCCGGTGAAGGACAAGAACTATGACCTGATCCGTACGCTTCAGTTGTCCCTGCAGAACATCTACCGGATGGAGACCTACATCTCCGACGCGGAGCAGCGGGGCGACCAGGAACTCGCCAGCTGGTTCCGCAAGATCCAGGAGAACAACCGCAAGGCGGGTGAGCAGGGCAAGCAGATGCTCATGATGCGGATGCAGCAGGAGAACGGGTAGCGCCGGTGGGTGGTGACCGGGCGGACGGACCGTCCGTCCGGTCACCACCCTGAACACGTTCGCCCCGGCCAGGATCCGCTCCCACGTCGCCCCGCCGTCGGTGTAGCGGTAGACGCCCCGGTCACTGCCGGCGTTGTAGAGCGAGCCGGCCGCCGCGACGAAGATCCGCCTCGGGTCGGCCGGGTCGACGGTGATCGCGCCGATCGCCCCCCGAGTCACGCAGGCCCAGCAGCCGCCAGTTCCGCCCGCCGTCACTGGAGGCGTACAGGCCTGTGCCCTGGTAGGTGGCGCTGCCGCCGGTCGACGTCGCGCCCCCGGGTCGGCGTCGCGCCGTCCGTACCGTCGGACGCCCGCGTCGCGCCCCCGCGACAACCGCCAGCTGCCGGACCGGCGATGACCGGTGCGCCCGCTGCCCGGCGGAAACCGGGCAGCGGCGCCGGCATTGACCCGGCACAATGTGGCAGCCGGCCGGCGGGTTGTTGCCGAGTGCCGTTGGCCGGGGTCGATCGAGGGAGGATGTCGGGACGATGACGGTCGTCAGGGGACTACGGGAAGCGCTGGTGCTGTTCGTCATCGCCATGGTGGTCGCCATGGGCGGGGTGGGGGTCTGGGTCGGGGTGAGCGGTGGGGACTTCACCCACCGGCTCGGCATTGCCCTCATGATCGTCGGAGCGCTGCTCGGGATGACCGGCGACCTGACCCTCAGCCGGGTCGGCATGCTGCCTGCCCGGTCCACCTTCGGCCTCGCCCCGGAGCGCGAGGACGCCGGCGGGGGCCAGGTCCTCACCGGGGTCGGCATCTTCCTCTTCGTCTCGGTGCCGTTGATCGCCGTCGGCGTCCTGCTGGTCGCGTGACGGGCTCGCGGCGACAGGTCATCGTCCAGGCCCGATCCCGGGTCCCGGCCGCTACGGTGTAGTTCGTGGCGACGGCGGCCGAGGAGATCCGGGTGGGGCAGCGGGTGGTCCGCGTCTCCAGCCCGGACAAGCCGTACTTCCCGGAGCGTGGACTGACCAAGCTGGACGTGGTCCGCTACTTCGTCTCCGTCGGCGACGGGATCCTGCGCGCCCTGCGGGACCGTCCGACGATGCTGGAGCGCTGGCCACGCGGGGTGTTCCCGGGCGCGAAGATCGGCACCCGGCAGGACAACCGGGGCGACGCCTTCTATCAGAAGCGGCTGCCGGCGGGCGCCCCCGACTGGGTGCGTACCGCGCACATCACCTTTCCCAGCGGGCGTACCGCGGACGAGGTCGCGCCGAGCGAGCTGGCAGTGGTGATCTGGGCGGCCAACCTCGGCACCCTGCGCTTCCACCCGTGGCCGGTCTCGGCGGCCGACGTGGAGCATCCGGACCAGCTGCGCATCGACCTCGACCCGCTGCCGGGCGTCGGTTTCGACCAGGTGGTGCCGGTGGCGCACGAGGCCCGGGCCTTCCTCGACGAGCTGGGGTTGACCGGCTACCCGAAGACCACCGGCGGGCGGGGCCTGCACATCTACCTGTCGATCGAGCCGCGGTGGAGCTTCGGCGAGTGCCGGCGGGCGGTGCTGGCGCTGGGGCGGGAGCTGCAGCGCCGGCTGCCGAAGCTGGTCACCACCACCTGGTGGCGGGAGCAGCGCGAGGCGCCGGTCTTCGTCGACTACAACCAGATGGCCCGGGACCACACCGTGACGTCGGCGTACTCGATCCGGCCGACGCCGGCGGCGTTGGTCTCGGCGCCGCTGGACTGGTCGGAGCTGGACGACGCGCGGCCGGAGGACTTCGACGTGCTCTCCCTGCCGGCCCGGTTCGCCGAGCGGGGCGACCCGCACGCCGGCCTGGACGAGCGGCGGTTCTCGCTGGAGCCGCTGCTGGAACTGGCCGACCGCGACGGCCTGGAGGCCCCACCGGAGCGCTGAGAGATCACTGCCAGGGGCTCAGCGAGCCGTCGAACTCCTCGAAGACCAGCCAGGTGCGGGTGGACAGCACCCCGGCGATGCTCTGCACCCGGCCCAGCACCACGTCACGCAGGGTTGCGTTGTCCGGCGCGCGGACCAGCGCCAGCACGTCGTGTTCGCCGCCGAGCAGAGCGGCATGCTCGATGTACCGGATCCGGGCCAGCTCCGCCGACACCTCCCGCCAGGTGTTCTGCTCGATGGTCAGGGCGATGTACGCCGAGGTGCCGAGCCCGGCCGGCTCCGGCGCCACCTGGGCCCGGAAGCCGGTGATCACGCCGTCGCGCAGCAGCCGCTCCACCCGGGCGTACGCGTTGGTGCGCGAAACGTGCACCCGTTCGGCCAGCGTACGCATCGAGATGCGCCCGTCCCGGACCAGCTCGTCGAGGATTCGCCGGTCCACCTCGTCCAACGGCCCGACCGAACGTCCCGCCACGCCCGCCGGGCCACCGCCCGCACCGGTCTCCTGGCTCACTGCCGCCCCCTGAACGTGCCATTCGTCCCACGTTCATCATGGATCTTGAGTCAATCATCCAACAGCAGGAGCATAAGGCCACCACACGTCCAGGAGGTCCCGCCGTGACAACCACACCCCAGGCGGTCCGCAGGGGATCCCCGCGCACCCGCCCATCGGCCAAGCAGCCCGGCAAGCCGGCCAGCGCCGCCCACCCGGCGGCCCCCCTGCTGCCCGACGTCGAGCCGGTCCGGCTGCTCGACCCGAACGGCACCCCGCTGCCCGCCAGGTCCGACTACCCGGAGCCGCCCGTCGAGGTGCTGCGCGAGCTGTACCGCCGATGGTGGTCGGTCGTCGGTTCGACATCCAGGCCACCGCGCTGACCAAGCAGGGCCGGCTGGCCGTCTACCCGTCCTCGCGGGGCCAGGAGGCCTGCCAGGTCGGCGCGATGCTCGCCGTCCGCGACACCGACTGGGTCTTCCCGACCTACCGGGAATCGATGGCGCTGGTCTCCCGGGGCATCGATCCGGTCGAGGTGCTGACCCTGCTGCGCGGGGACTGGCACTGTGGGTACGACCCGGCTGCCCGGCGCACCGCGCCGCAGTGCACCCCGCTGGCCACCCAGTGCGTGCACGCCGCCGGGGTCGCCTACGGCGAGGCGTACCAGGGGCGGGACACCGTCGCGCTGGCCTTCATCGGTGACGGCGCGACCAGCGAGGGCGACTTCCACGAGGGGCTCAACTTCGCCGCCGTGTTCAAGGCGCCGGTGGTCTTCTTCGTGCAGAACAACCGTTACGCGATCAGCGTCCCGCTGTCCCGGCAGACCGCCGCGCCCTCGCTGGCGTACAAGGGCGTCGGCTACGGCGTACCCAGCGAGCAGGTCGACGGCAACGACCCGGCCGCGGTCCTCGCGGTGCTCACCCGCGCGGTCGCGCACGCCCGCGCCGGCAACGGCCCGTACCTGGTCGAGGCGCACACCTACCGGATGGAGGCGCACACCAACGCCGACGATGCCACCCGGTACCGCGACGGCGCCGAGGTCGACGCGTGGCGCGACCGCGACCCGCTGAGCCGGCTGGAGACGTACCTGCGCGAGCGCGGGGCGTCGACGACGCGGGCGTCGCCGCGATCGCCGAGGAGGCCGAGGCGTACGCGGCCGACTTGCGGACCCGGATGAACACCCAGCCCGTCGTCGACCCGCTGAGCCTGTTCGAGCACGTCTACGCCGAGCCGACCCCGCAGCTGGTCGAGCAGCGCGAGCAGGTCCGCGCCGAGCTGGCCGCCGCCCGGGACGAGGAGGGGGACGCCTGATGGCCACCACCATGGCGAAGGCGCTCAACGCCGCGCTCGCCGACGCGATGGCCGACGACGACCGGGTGATCGTCTTCGGCGAGGACGTCGGCCAGCTCGGCGGCGTCTTCCGGATCACCGACGGGCTGCAGGCCCGCTTCGGCGACAAGCGCTGCTTCGACACCCCGCTCGCCGAGGCCGGCATCGTCGGCTTCGCGGTCGGCATGGCCATGTCCGGGCTGCGGCCGGTGGTCGAGATGCAGTTCGACGCGTTCGCGTATCCGGCGTTCGAGCAGATCGCCTCGCACGTGGCGAAGCTGCGCAACCGGACCCGGGGCGCGCTGAGCGTGCCGATCGTGATCCGGGTGCCGTACGCCGGCGGCATCGGCGGGGTCGAGCACCACTGCGACTCCAGCGAGGCCTACTACGCGCACACCCCGGGCCTGAAGGTGGTCACCCCGGCCACCGTCGAGGACGCGTACTCGCTGCTGCGGGAGGCGATCGCCGACCCCGACCCGGTGGTCTTCATGGAGCCGAAGAAGCTCTACCTTCTCCAGCGCCGAGGCGCAGCTCCCCGCGGCCACCGAGCCGTTCGGCCCGGGCGGTCGTGCGCCGGCCCGGTCGTGACGCCACTCTCGATCGCGTACGGGCCGGCGGTGCCGGTCGCGCTGGAGGCCGCCGAGGCCGCCCGCGAGGAGGGCTGGGACCTCGAGGTGGTGGACTGTCGCACCATCGTCCCGTTCGACGACGAGACGGTCACCGCCTCGGTACGCCGTACCGGCCGGTGCGTGGTGATCCAGGAGGCCCAGGGCTTCGCCGGGCTCGGCGCGGAGATCGCCGCCCGGGTGCAGGAGCGCTGCTTCCACGCCCTGCACGCCCCGGTGCTGCGGGTCAGCGGCCTGGACATCCCGTACCCGGCGCCGATGCTGGAGCACACCCACCTGCCGTCGGTGGACCGGGTGCTCGACGCGGTGGCCCGGCTGCAGTGGGACGACCAGCCCGACCCGCGCTGGCTCCCCCAGGGCAGCGCGGCATGACCACCGTCGAGGGTACGCAGGTCTTCCTCCTGCCCGACCTGGGCGAGGGGCTGAGCGAGGCGGAGATCGTCGAGTGGCGGGTCGCGGTCGGCGACACCGTGACGGTGGACCAGACCGTGGTCGAGGTGGAGACGGCCAAGGCGGTCGTGGACCTGCCCTGCCCGTACGCCGGGCGGGTGGTCGCGCTGCACGGCGCGGCCGGTGAGACGCGCCCGGTCGGCCAGCCACTGATCACCATCGCGCCGCTCGACGCGGCCGGCCGCCCGACGCCGCCGGCCGGTGACGAGCCCGCCGGGCACGCCACCTATCGGGAAG
>JAEVHO010000305.1 GCA_016802835.1 Micromonospora sp. ATA32
TGCCGGACGGCTCGGTGGCGCAGTATCGGGTGGCGCTGACCAGCGCCGAGGACGGGTCGACCGACTTCGTCGTGCAGAGCCTCGCCGCCGGTCAGCTGCCAAGGTCACCGGGCCGGACGGCACGGTGCTGCACGGCCTGGTCTCCGCGAGCACGCACTGGGTGCTCGACGAGCACCGGATCGGCGGGGTGCCGGTGGTGCCGGGCACCGCCCATCTGGAGTCGGTCCGCGCCGCGGTGGCCGCCGCGCTGCCCGCGCCCGCCGATGGCGCCGCGGTGGAGCTGCGCGACGTGGCCTTCCTGGAGCCGTTCTCGGTGCCGGACGGCTCGGTGGCGCAGTATCGGGTGGCGCTGACCAGCGCCGAGGACGGGTCGACCGACTTCGTCGTGCAGAGCCTCGCCGCCGGTCAGCTGCGTACCCACGTCCGCGGTTCGGCCGGCTGGACCGACGAGCCGGCCCCGCCGGCCGACGACCTGGCCGGCGTTGTTGCCGGCGCCCGCCGGGTCGACGACGACTCGTCGTTCGGCCGAGGCCGCACCAGCATGTTGACCTTCGGGCCGCGCTGGCACGCCCTGGCCGAACACCACCTGGCCGACGGCGAGGAACTGGCCCGGATCGAGGCGCCCGCCGAGGTGGTCGGCGACCTGCCGGCCTGGGGACTGCACCCGGCGCTGCTCGACGTGGCGACCGCGTTCGGTCGGGGCCAGGGCTCGGGCACCTACCTGCCGCTGTCGTACGGGCGGATCGTGGTGCGCGGGCCGCTGCCGCAGCGGTTCCTCAGCCACCTGCGGCACCGCGACGGTCGCAGCGACGAGGTGGTCTCCGCCGACCTGTCCCTGGTCGACGACGACGGCCGGGAGATCGTCGCGATCAGCGACTTCGTGCTGCGCCGGGTCGACCAGGGCGCGGTGACCGGCGGCCTGACCGAGACCGCGCCGGCGGCGACCGCCGAGGCGACGCCGGCCGGTCCGAGCGAGGACATCCGCCCGGTGGACGGGGCCGAGGCGTTCCGCCGCAGCCTCACCGCCGGCCTCGGCGCCCAGGTGGTGATCACCACCCGGGGGGTCGAGGACATCCGGCGGCGGGCCGCCCGGGTGACCACCGGCAGCCTGGAGACGGAGACCGACCCGGCGGTGTCGGCGCCGGTCACGGCCGGCGGCGGCTCGGCGGCGCCGACCACCGAGCTGGAGGCCACCATCGCGCAGGTCTGGCGGACGGCCTCGGCGTGCCGGTGATCGGCGTGGACGACGACTTCTTCGCCCTCGGCGGCAACTCGCTGGTCGCCGTGCAGCTGATCGCGGCGATGCGCAAGGCGACCGGGGTGCGGCTGCCGATGCGCAGCCTCTTCGAGACCCCCACCGTCGCCGGCCTGGCCGCCCGGATCGAGGAACTGCGGGCCACGGCGACCCCCGACGAAGCGGCGGCCCCCGGCGGCCGTCCCCACCATCCCGCGACTGCCCCGCGCGTGACGACGAAGAACAGGAGAGCAGAGCACATGAGCGACACGATCGCCACGCTGCCGGTGGTCATCGAGAACGACGGCAGAGCACTGACCGACCTCATCGACGCCCGCCGCGCCGAACTGCGCGCGGCCCTCGCCGAGCACGGCGGGCTGCTGTTCCGCGGCTTCGACGTCGGCGGAGTGGACGGCTTCGACCGGGTGGTCCGCAGCCTCTCCGGCGAGCCGCTGACCTACACCGAGCGTTCGTCGCCCCGGCACGCCATCAAGGGGAGGGTCTACACCTCGACCGACTATCCCCCGGACGAGGAGATCTTCCTGCACAACGAGAACTCGTACCAGGCCCGCTGGCCGCTGACGCTGTTCTTCTACTGCATCACCCCACCGGGCTCGCTCGGCGCCACGCCGCTGGCGGACATCCGCCGGGTGTACGCCGAGATCGACCCGGCGGTCCGCGAGGAGTTCATCCGCCGCCGCTGGATGCTGGTCCGTAACTTCCACGCCGACTTCGGCACCCAGTGGCAGCACGTGTTCAACACCGACGACCGGGCCGAGGTCGAGGCGTACGCGGCGGCGAACCGGATCGCGCTGGAGTGGGTCGGGAAGGAGGGGCTGCGCACCCGGGCGGTCCGGGACATGGTGCACCACCGGCCCGGCTCGGACACGCCCCGCTGGTTCAACCACGCCACCTTCTTCCACGTGAGCACCCTCGCCAAGGACCTCCAGGAGGGGCTGCTGGCCATGTTCGGCGCCGAGGGGTTGCCGGCGAACACCTACTACGGCGACGGCGGTGAGATCCCCGCCGACGTCATGGACCACCTGCGCGCCGCCTACCGGGCCGCCAGCGTCCGCTTCGACTACCAGCGTGACGACGTGCTGGTGGTCGACAACATGACCGCCGCGCACGGCCGGGAGCCGTTCACCGGCCCCCGCAAGATCGCCGTCGCGATGGCCGAACCGCACACCCCCGACACCCCTGGAGTGAAGTGGTGACTCCTCTGACGCTTGATGGCGTCAGCTTCTCAGGCCGCGTCGGCGGTCTGACGGGCAAGCCCTGCCCGGAGGACGTTAATGGCGCCGACGACATCGGCGTGCGCGGTGTACCCGCAGGTGACACAGACGAAGTGGCTCTGACTGACACGGTTCTCCTTCGCGCAGTGCCCGCAGGCGGGGCAGGTGCGGGAGGTGTTGCGGGGATCCACTGCGATGATCGTCCGTCCGGCGCTTTCAGCCTTGGCGGCGAGGATCGACAGGAATATCCCCCAACCCGCGTCGAGGATCGACCGGTTCAACCCGGACTTCACAGCCACATTGGCCCCCGGGGCGTCGAGAGTGCCGGCGGCCGAGCGGGTCATGTTGGTGATGCGCAGGTCTTCATGGGCGATCACGTCGTAGTGGTGGATCAGCCATCGTGCGGTTTTGTGGACATGGTCGAGGCGCTGACGGCGCACCGTAGCGTGGAGGCCGGCTACCCGTGCACGTGCCTTGCGCCGTCGCATCGATCCACTTTTGCAACGGGCCAGGGCCCGCTGCGCATCCGCGAGCCGGTCGGCGGACGCGGCGAGATGGCGGGGGTTGGCGACCTGCACCTCGTCGGACGTGGTCAGGAACGCTGCCACACCCATGTCGATTCCAACCGCGTTGCCGGTGTCGGGCAGTGGCTCGGCAGGCACTTCGTCGCAGGACAGGATCAGAAACCAGCGGCGTCCTTCCCGCTTCACGCTGATGGTCTTGACCTTTCCGTCAACCTTCCGGTGAGCGTGGACGCGGATGTGCCCCACACCTTGCAGGTAGACCCGAGTCTGACTGCTGGGCGTGGAGTTCCACCGGCAGCCGTCGCGGTCCTTCGGCCATTGCACCGTGTCGAACCACCCAGCACCCTTGAACCGGGGGTAGCCCGGCGCCTGCTTGGCCTTCATCCGGCGAAAGAATGCCTGGAATGCCTTGTCCAGCCGGCGCAGGGTGGCCTGCTGAGAGCAGAACGACCACTGGCCCTGCCCGTCAGGATCGGCGCGGCGAACGTCCTTGAGCTGCGCAGACTGGTCGCCGTACCTGGTAGTCACCTTCGCCCGCTGCCAAGCTGCGCGTCTTTCCTCCAGCGCAGCGTTATAAAGCTACCGATGGTCTTCGAGGCACGCGGTCAGAGCGATCACCTGCCGGGCCGTGGGTCGCAGCAGGAACTTGTACGCCCGCCTCATCGGCAGCGCTCCTTAGGCCCCGGCTGCTCGCACTGCGTGTCCACGTACCGCTTCACCATCGTGGGGCAGGCCGCGCTGACGGTGGGCATGAGTATCGGCGGGGACGACAACAGAGGTAGGCGAGACCACAGTGACGCGGACTGCCGCCGCGTCACCCGAGACATAGAGCTCGTCAGCCAATTCCCCACATGTACAAGCCCGGCAGAAACCTGCACCTCACCAGCCATGACCCCAACGTACGTAGAGGCTACGACAAACACTGAAAGGAGGGAGCGCGGATTCGGTCGACGCCTACAGGCGCCAGTGGCCTCCGCGCGTCTCTGATGGCCGAACCCCGATTCCTGGTCGTGCGCAACGATGAGGAGCAATACTCGATCTGGTCGGCCGACCGCGGCCTCCCCGCGGGCTGGTACTACGCGGACTTCGCCGGCACCCGCGAGGAGTGCCTGGCGCACATCGAGACGGTCTGGACGGACATGCGTCCCCGCTCGGTACGCGAGGCAGCGTCATGAGCGACGACGTGCGCGAGTGGACCTTCCCGGCCTCCTTCGCACAGGAGCGGGTGTGGATGGCCAACCAGCTCGACGCCGGATCGCCGGTCTACAACATCTCCAACCCCTGGGCGTTCCCGGCCGGCCTGGACGCCGACGCGGCCACCGCGGTGGTCGACCAGGTCGTCGCCCGGCACGAGCCGCTCCGCACCCACCTGCGGGTCGACGACGGCACGCTGGTGCAGGTGGTCCGCGCCCACGAGCCGGTCCGGCTGCCCACCGAGGACCTGCGTGACCTGCCCGAGGCGGAACGGACCGCCCGGTTCGTCGCCCTGCGCACCGAGCTGGCCCGGACGCCGATCCCGCTGGACGCCCCGCCGCTGTGGCGGGCCCGGCTGGTCCGGCTGGACGACAACTGGTCGCTGCTCTTCGTGGTGCACCACGCCGTCTTCGACAGCCACTCGGCGGTGCTGTTCACGGCGGAGCTGGCCGCGTTCAGCCGGGCCGCGCTGACCGGCGCTCCCGCCGACGTGCCCGAACTGCCCATCCAGTACGCCGACTTCGCGGTCTGGCAGCGCGGCCAGCTGGCCGGCCCCGAACTGGACCGGCAGCTCGCCTTCTGGACCGACCACCTGGCCGGTGCGCCACCGGTGACCGGCCTGCCGCTGGACCGGCCCCGCCCGGCGCAGCTCGGCTTCGCCGGCGACGAGGTCCATTTCGAGCTGCCCGACGGGCTGCTCGACCGGATCGGTCAGCTCGCGGTCGGCGCGACCGCCACCCCGTACATGGTGCTGCTGGCCGCGTTCGCCGCGCTGCTGTCCCCGGATCTCCGGCGACGACGACGTGGTGGTCGGCGTCTCCACCGCCGGTCGGGACACCCCCCGAGCTGACCCCGCTGGTCGGCATGTTCGTCAACCCGGTCGCGCTGCGCTGCGACGTCGCCGGCGACCCGACCTTCGTCGAGCTGCTCGCCCGGGTGCGCGGCGGGCTGGTCGACGCGATGGAGCACGCCCAGACCCCGTTCCAGCGGATCGTCGAGGCGGTCGAGCCGCAGCGCGACCCGTCGGTGCAGCCGATCTTCCAGACCGCGCTGAACTTCATTCCGGACTCCGGTCTGGACCCGGTGGAGCTGGGCACCACCAAGGACGACCTGGCCTTCGACATCACCACCACGACCAGCCGGCTGGTCTACCGCACCGCCCTGTTCGACCGGGCCACGGCCGAGACGGTCGTCACCCGGTACGTCCGACTGCTCACCGCCGCCGTCGACGCGCCCACCCGGCGGGTCTCCGGGCTGCCGCTGCTCGACGACGCCGAGCGGGACCTCGTCCTGCGGGCCTGGGTAGACACCGCCCACCAGGCGCCGGTGTCCACCGTCGTCGACGAGGTGCAGCGGCAGGCCGCGGCCACCCCGACGGCCACCGCGCTGGTCTGCGCCGGCGTCGAGCTGTCGTACGCGGAGCTGAACGCGCGAGCCAACCGGCTGGCCCGGCTGCTGGTGTCCCGGGGCGTCGGCCCGGAGACCCGGGTCGCCCTGGCGCTGCCGCGCTCGGCCGACCTGGTGGTGGCCATCCTGGCGGTGCTCAAGTCCGGCGCCGCGTACGTGCCGGTGGACACCGGCTACCCGGCCGGGCGGATCGGGTACCTGCTCTCCGACGCGGAACCGGCGCTGGTGCTGGCCAACCCGGAGACCGCTGCGCTGGTGCCGGCCGAGGCGCTGGTGCTCGACGGTCCGACCGGCGGTGCCACCGCCCACGCCGGCGCCACGGGGGAGGACGCTGATCTCACCGACGCCGACCGGGTCGCGCCGCTGCGTCCTGAACACCCGGCGTACGTGCTCTACACCTCCGGCTCCACCGGGCGGCCCAAGGGTGTGGTGGTGGAGCACCGGGCGGTGGCGGCTTACCTGGCCTGGGCCCGGGACGCCTATCCCGGCCTGGCCGGAACCGCGCTGCTGCACTCGCCGGTCTCCTTCGACCTCACCGTCACCGGGCTGCTCGGCCCGCTCACCGCCGGCGGCACGGTCCGGCTGGCCGGCATCGACTCCTCGGAGGCCCGGGCGGCGGACGGCCCAGCTTCCTCAAGGTCACCCCCAGCCACCTGCCGTTGCTCGATGACGACCTGTCGCCCACCACCGACCTGGTGATCGGCGGCGAGGCGCTGACCGGCGAGCAGCTCGCGAGCTGGCGCGCCCGGCACGGCGACGTCGCGGTGATCAACGAGTACGGCCCGACCGAGGCGACCGTGGGCTGCGTCGCCGCCCGGATCGCGCCGTCGCAGGAGGTGCCGGCCGGCCCGGTGCCGATCGGCCGGCCCACCTGGAACACCCGGGTCCACCTGCTGGACGCGGCGTTGAACCCGGTGCCGCCGGGCGTGGTCGGCGAGCTGTACGTCGCCGGTGACCAGCTGGCCCGCGGCTACCTGCGCCGGCCCGGCCTCACCGCCGAGCGCTTCCTGCCCTGCCCGTACGGGCGCCCGGGCAGCGGATGTACCGCACCGGGGACCTCGCCCGG
>JAEVHO010000306.1 GCA_016802835.1 Micromonospora sp. ATA32
GACCGGGACCACCGGGGCACGCAGCAACCAGGTGAGCTTCGCCAGCTCCTCGTCACCGGGCCGGGACCGTTGTGCCCGCAGGGTCCGGATCTGGTCCAGCGCCGACCCGGCCTCATCCAGGATGGACAACCGGTCGATGGCGTCGGCGCTGCCTGTTTCCAGCTGACGGGCGAGCTCCATCAGCGGCAGCCGGACGGCGCTCGGCGGCGCATCGTCGAGAACCAGCCCGTTCGCGCCGACCGGGACCACCGGGGCACGCAGCAACCAGGTGAGCTTCGCCAGCTCCTCGTCACCGGGCCGGGACCGTTGTGCCCGCAGGGTCCGGATCTGGTCCAGGACCGCCCCGAGTGCGGTGAACCGGGACCAGAGGGCGTCGATGTGGGCGGCCAGGTCGGTGGCGTACCGCTCGGTCCGTCCGGTCAGGCCGGGCACCCGGACGCCGCCAGGCCGGGGTGGTTGTCCAGGGCGTACATGGCGGCGGAGATCCGGTCGTGGGCCGCCCCCAGCGCGACGATGGCCACGTCGACCTCGTCACGGCTCAGCGGAGCCGGTGCGGTCACGCCGGTCAGTCCCGGTATCGGGCGGTCGGCGGCTGTGGGGCCGGTCCGAGCGCGGTCAGCCAGCGGGTGTAGAGCCGGGTCCAGGTGCCGTCCGCCCGCAACTGGGCCAGCACCCCGTTGACGAACCGGACCAGGTCGGTGGCGTCGCGGTTGATGCCGATCCCGTACGGCTCGTCGCTGAACCGCGGCCCGACCACGACCGCGTTGGGGTCCTGCGCGGCCAGCCCGGCCAGAATGCTGTCGTCGGTGGAGACGGCAGCGACCTGGTTCTGCTGGAGCATCACCAGACAGTCGGTCCAGTCCGGCACCCCGACCGGCAGCGGCTTGGCCGGTGCGGCAGCGACGTTGCGGATCGACGTGCTGCCGATCGCCGAGCAGACCTTCTGGCCGCCCAGGTCGGCAATGCCGCGCACGGGCGACCCGCGGCGCACCAGGATCCGCTGGCCGGCGGTGAAGTATTCGGTGGAGAAGTTGACCTTCTGCCACCGTTCGCAGTTCATCGTCATGGTCTGTACGACGATGTCGACCGTCCCGTCCTTCAGGGACGGGATCCGGGCCGCCGAGTTCGTTGCCCTGAACTGGATCTTGGATGGATCGCCGAAGATGGCCCGGGCCACCTCGCGAGCGACGTCCACGTCGAAGCCGGTGAGCTCTCCGGTGAGCGGGGCGCGGAACCCGAACCGGTAGCTGTTCTGGTCGACACCGACGATCAGCCGGCCCCGCTGGAGAATCCGTGCCATGGTCGAGCCGGCCGGCATCTGGCCGGGGCGGGGCTGGGTGGCCGCTGGGCGGAGACTGGCCCGCGGATCGCAGGAGGCGGGGCCGGCGTTGGTCCCGTCCGGGATGTCCGCCGGGTCCTGCACTCCGACCGGACGGACCGGCGTGACGGCGGACGTGCCGGCCGGCAGGGTCCCACCGCCACCGCCGCAGCCGGAAAGGCCGAGGGTCACGGTCAGCGCCACGGCCGCGGAGATCAGTCGAGAGGCGTTCATCGGTACTCCGCGATTCGTCGCTGGATGCCCGCCGCAGCGCCGATCACCATTAATCCGGCCAGGACCACGACGCCGAAGTCCATACCGGACAAGCCGCGACGGGCGGACCGAGCGTCGGCCTCGAACCGGTCGCTGTTGCGGGTGATGGCGCCGGCGAGCGTGCCGTCTAACTCGTTGAAGATGCTCGTCGTCGCGCCGGGGTCGCTGCCCACCGCGGCGGTCACCGCCTCGGTGTACTGGCCGCCGTCGTCGAGCTGCCGCAGCTTATGGTGTGCGGCGAGCCAGTCCCGGGCCCGCCCCGCGGCTCTGTCGGCCGCGGCCCGCGTCGGTTCGTCGGCGGCCCGCTCGGCCGCGTCGCGCAGCAGTCCGCTGTGGCCATCCGGGCCGATCAGCCGGGTCATCACCGCGGTGTAGTCCTTGTCGAAGTCACCGCCGCCGCCGCGGGCCACCAGGGTCAGCGATTCGTCGCCCGGGCCTGCAACGCCGCGACCCGGGCCTGGACGAGCCGGTCCACCTGCGCCGAGCCATCCCGGTCGCTGGCGTCCAGCCGGGTACCGATGACGACCGCGGACACGCCGAGCCAGCCGACCAGCACCACCGCGGCCGCGGTCGCCCCCACCAGACCGATGTTGAACACCCGGTTGGTCCGCCTGGTGAGCCACATCTGCGTCCGCACCAGACCGGCTATTGCCACCAGTCCGAGCAGCACGGCGATCCAGGGGAACCCGGCGCCGCCGCCGCGCGCCCGGTCCAGCTCCGCGGTGACCGACTGGTAGAGCTGCTGGGCGGCCGCAGCATCCGCTGCCGCATCAGCCCCGACGCCTCCCGCAGATACGCCGCGCCGACCGGCAGCCCCTGCCGGTTGTAGGCGCGAGCCGTTTCGATCAGCCCGGTGTACACCGGGAGTTCGGCGGCGATCACCCCCACGGCGCCGTCCCTGGCCCCGTCTCCGGACCGCCCGGCCGCGATCACCGCCAACGCCGCCGCCGCCTCGGCCACGTCGTTCTGGTAGCGGTCCCGCTGCGCCGCCGGCTCGACACCGCCGGACAGGAAGGCGCTCGCTGCTGTGGCATCCGCGTCGGACAGGGCCCGGTAGAGGTCCTGCGCGGCCACTACCAGCGTGCCACTGCGAGACGTCACGCCGTCGATCAGGTCGGCCCGCTGCCGCACCCCGGTGAACCCCACCACCCCAACGACGAACCCCAGGGCGACCAGGCCGGCCAGCACGGCGGCCAGCCGGCGTGGCGTGTCCCGGAGGCCACCGACCATCCGGCCCCGCAGACCGGCCAACCGGGTAGGCCGTACATCGGTCACCGGCGGGGGGACGAGCGTCGCCGTCACCGCCACCACCCTCTTCAGCACTCGCCTTGGGCGAGTCGTCAACGGAATTGCTGGCCGTCAACGTACTCGCCGGACGCAAGTTGCGGTGCCCCGGCGACAGGATGGACGGGGCCGTCGAACCTATCCGCGGCCGGCGCCACCGAGGCCCCGGGCCCGACCCGTACCTGCACGTCCACCTGGAGACTGAAGTGACCCCTCTCGGCCGGACACTTGTACGCCTGTCGCACGGGAGGGAGATCGGCTGACCTCTTCGGGATCGCCGAAGTGGTCACCGAGCAGGGAGCCCTGGTCAGCGCACTGTTCATGGGATCGGGGGCTCAGCTTCTGGGACATGCACCGGTGCCTGCGCGGTTGGCCGCAGAGTCACGGGTCGATTCATCAGCCTCGCTCCTGGCCCGCCCAGGTGCCTAACACGACCATCGGCGCAGGTCGATCGATGAGCCGCAGCGGAGTGACCACTTCGGTCTTCACTGGGAGGTCAAGCACGCCGGATCGCCACATCCTTGCTGCTCAGCGCCGTGCCCGCGCCGAGGCCAGTTGAGCACTTCGCTAACGGTGACCACTTCGGTCGCGTGCACCCAATCTGCTCCCACCGCAAGGCCCACCCCGCCTACCAGGTCGTTACCGCCCTGACCTGCACACACTCCCTACCAGGCGAGATAGAGCGCAGTTGAAGTCCGTTCAGCGCCGTTGAGCACCACGTGTGAAAGAAGTGCTCTACGCGGCATCGCTGGTCCACCTGAACGCGCAGCAAGCCGCGCCAGCAAGCGCTTGCTCGCTTTGGGGCTGCCAAGGGACATGACAACCGCAGAGCCTTAACGTCCGCCCTACTCAACGAGCGGCCGGTGCCTGACGGCACCGGCCGCTTCTTCATGCCCGCCGGAGCAACCGGCACACGACCAACCTCGGAGGACATCTCCCATGACAACCCAGCCATCCGCCACGGCGCGTGCCGCCTGCACATCGAGCTGCAGCGCCACCCGGGCCACTCACGACGCCGATGCCCGCATCGCACCCCAGCCCGCCTTCTTTCACATCGGGTTCGGGGAGGCCAAGGAACGAACGATGCAGGAGTACCGGCCGCTGTCTCGGGCGGATCAACCACCGGACGGAGGCGCATGACCCTGCCCTCCGATCACCAACATCAGCAACGCAAGGAGCCCGATCCGCCAACGGCCGCGGCACCGGACAAGCGACTTGACCAGCCCAGGCAAGACAACGGTTCATGGATGGTCGGCAACATCGACGGCCGCACAACGACTGAGTTCATCAACGTGGAGGCTCCCCGGCCGCCACCCGAGCTGCACCCCGGCGCTGCTGCCACCCTGCTGAAGCTGCTCAGACGGGTCAATGACCGTCGCACAGACAACTCAACCGAGGAGAACAGATGACCACCCCTCCACCGAAACCCTTCGCCTTCTACGGTCGCGTGTCGACCGAGGACAACCAAGACCCCGAATCGTCCCGAAGCTGGCAACTCACTCGGGCGACCACACTCATCCAGCCCCACGGCGGCCGAATTGTCACCGAGTACTTCGACATCGGCCAGAGCCGCTCCCTCCCGTGGCAGCGCCGGACCCAGGCCAACCTCCTTCTCGCGGCGCTACGCGACCCACGGCGCGGGTTCTCAGCCGTCGTCGTCGGCGAACCCCACCGCGCCTTCTACGGCAACCAGTTCGGCCTCACGGTGCCACTGTTCGCCCACTACGGCGTCGAACTCTGGGTCCCCGAGATCGGCGGCCCCATCGACCCCGACAACGAGGCGCACGAACTGGTCATGTCCGTCTTCGGCGGCATGAGCAAGGGCGAACGCAACCGGATCAAGCTCCGCGTCCGCACCGCCATGGCCGCCCAGACCCTCCTTGAGGGCCGCTACCTCGGCGGCGCCCACCCTACGGCTACACCCTCCGCGACCTCGGACCCCACCCCAACCCCGCCAAGCGCCGACGGCAAACGCCTCAAGGGCCTTATTCCTGACGAGCGGACCGCGCCGATCGTCCGGCAGATCTTCACCGAGTTCCTCGCCGGTATCGGCCTGTTCGCCATCGCCGAGGGACTCACCGCCAATCACGTGCCCTGCCCATCAGCCCACGACCGCGCCCGCAACCGCCACCGCAGCGGCATCGCCTGGTCCAAGAGCGCCGTCCGCGTCATCCTCACCAACCCCCGCTACACCGGCCGGCAGGTCTGGAACAAGCAACGCACCGACGAGGTGCTGCTCGACGTCGACGACGTGGCAATGGGCCACACCGGCGTCATGCGCTGGAACGCCCGCGACAAGTGGGTGGTCTCCAAGGAGATCACGCACGAACCGCTCATCGACGACGCGACCTTCGAGCAGGCCCAAGCGATACTGCAACGTCGCGGACGGGGAGCCGGCGGACAACACATTCGGCAGCGCACCCGCAACCCGTACGTCTTCCGCGGCCTGATCTACTGCGCCGCGTGCGACCGACGCATGCAGGGCCAGTACAACCACGGCGACGCCTACTACCGCTGCCGCTTCCCGCAGGAGTACGCCCTCGCCAACCAGGTCCCACACCCCCGCAACGTGTACCTGCGCGAGGACGCCCTCACCGACCCGCTCGACACCTGGCTGGCCTCCGCCTTCGCGCCCCACCGCATCGAACAAACGATCACCGCGATGGCCGACGCCCAGCCCTTAAATCATCCGCCCGCAACGGGCACAGCAGCCCAGACGATCATCACCGAGTGCGACGCCAAGTTGGAGCGCTACCGCGCCGCCCTCGACGCTGGTGCCGACCCGGCCGTGGTCACCGGTTGGATCGCGCAGACCCAGGCCGAACGCGCCCGTGCGGAAGCAGATCTACGCACGATCGCGGGCACCACCCCGCGCCGGATGAGCCGAGCAGAAATCACGGCCCTGGTGACCGCGCTCGGCGACATCACCACCGTGCTCCGCGACGCCGACCCGGCCGACAAGGCCGAGGTCTACCGGCAACTCGGTCTCCGGCTGAATTACCAGCCTGAAACGCAAACGTGCGCGCTGAAGTGGATCTCAGCGCGCACCGTGGGGTAATGGTTTGTGTCCGAGGGGGGACTTGAACCCCCACGCCCTATACGGGCACTAGCACCTCAAGCTAGCGCGTCTGCCATTCCGCCACCCGGACTTGCTTGTCCAGCCTACCCTGCCGGCCGGAGCGACCTCGTCACCCGTCGGCCGGCCTCGTGGGCTGCACGGGGCATTACTGTACACGGCCGAGATGGATCATGCACATCGCCTTTCAGCGCTCCGCCGGAAGTCATCTTCGCCCTGGTCAGCGAGTCGGATCGGCGACAGCGACAACGGGTGCTCACCAAGATCGGCAGGGGCGGGTAGCGTCCGGCCGCCGTCAGGCGGCAGCATTGTCACGTGCCCCCATCCTCGCCACTGGCCGCCGCTCAGCACCAGGCGCTCGCACTGCGCTCAGCCGGCGACCTCGCCACCGCCCGCCGGATGCTCGCGGGCGCGATCGAGTCGTCCCGGCCCGCGTACGGCGAGGACCACCCCGAGGTGCTGGGCAGCGCCCACCTGCTGGCCCGCCTGCACCGGGAAGCGGACGACCCGGCGGCCGCCCGCCGGGTCCTCGAGGAGGCGTACGCCGCCGGTGAGCGCCGCTGGGACCCCGCCGACCCGCTGATGCTCGCGCTCAGCTTCGCCCACCTGCTGGCCCGCCTGCACCGGGAAGCGGACGACCCGGCGGCCGCCCGCCGGGTCCTCGAGGAGGCGTACGCCGCCGGTGAGCGCCGCTGGGA
>JAEVHO010000307.1 GCA_016802835.1 Micromonospora sp. ATA32
ACCCGTACCCGGGCGGTCGGTCAGCCAGCAGCCGGGCCGGCTGCCGGGGTGGCCGGTCGGGCTCCAGGGCCCGGCGCAGATCGGAGACGAACGTCCGGATCGCCGCCACCGCGCCGTCCGGTGGCGTCGCCCACAGGTCGTCGACCAGCCGGTCGACCGGCACGACCCGCCCCCGGGCGATCAGCAGGCGGGCCAGCACCGCGCGGTGGCGGGGACCCTTCAGCGCGACCCGACCGGCGTCGTTGTCGGCCTCCACCGGCCCCAGCACGCCGAAGGTCACTCCCGGTGCCGCCGACTGCCTGGTCATGTCACCCACTGTAAGCACGTCGCCGGGTACGGATCATCTGCCGGGCACTGAGTCATTGCTGACCGGCTGCTGATCGCCTCCGCGCAGGCTGGCTGCTGTACGACGGGCAACGGGGCGACCTCCCCGGGGACCCGGACATTCTTCCCGGCAGAAAGGTTCCTTCCCGTGGACCCCAGGATCAGTGGCTTCGACTACCGGCGCATCACCGTCGCCGACGGCGTGACGCTCCACACGGCGGTCGGCGGCTCCGGCAGCCCGATCGTGCTGCTGCACGGCTTCCCGCAGGCCCACCTCATGTGGCGGCACGTCGCCGCCGACCACACCGTCATCTGCCCCGACCTGCGCGGCTACGGCGACAGCGACAAACCCGCCGACACCGACGGCACGGCGTACGCCAAGCGCACCATGGCCGCCGACATCGTCGCGCTGGCCCGTGAGCTGGGTCACGAGCGGTTCGCCCTGGCCGGGCACGACCGCGGCGCCCTCGTCGCCATCCGCGCCGGCCTCGACCACCCGCGGGCGGTCACCCACCTGGCCGCCCTCGACGTCCTGCCCACCCTGGACATGTGGGACGTCATGCGCGGCACCAGCGCCGCCGTCGGCTTCCACCTCTATCTGATGGCCCAGCCGCCCGGCCTGCCCGAGCGATTGATCAGCGCCAGCCCGGACGCCTTCTTCGGCCACTTCCTCGACGTCTGGGCCCGCAACCCGGAAGCCGTCCCGGCCGACGTGCGGGCCGCGTACCTGACGGCGTCCCGCGCGGCCGTCACCTCCATCGTCGCCGACTACCGGGCGTCGGCCGGCATCGACGTCCCGCACGACCAGGCGGACCGGGCGGCCGGGCACCACCTGCGGATGCCGGTGACCGTCCTGCAGCAGGACTGGGGCGCCGCCCTCGGCTACGACGCGGCCGGAGTGTGGCGGGCCTGGGCACCGGACCTGGACCACTCCACCGTCACCTGCGGTCACTTCATGGCCGAGGAGGCTCCCGCCGAGGTCGTCAAGGCGCTGCGCGCGCTCCTCGCCCGGTAGCCGCCGCGGGGAGCCACCACGGCACCCGCCGCCGCGCCGTCCGGTACCCGATATCAGCGCGGGCAGATCTAGGAAAGCCCTGAGCTGGCCGGCACGACAGCATCGTCACATCGGGCGGCGACCGCTCGCCCGGTTCGGACCCGACCCACGACAGGGAGAGTCACGTGAAGATCACCGTCAAGAAGGTGGAGCGCATCGAGGCGACCCGGCCGCACCTGGACCCGGACCGCCGCAGGGCGCCGCGTAAGCCGCAGCGGACAGGCCGCCCGGCTCCGCCGGGCCGGCCGCCGCTTTCCACCCGGTCATCCGACGCAGCCCAGACAGGAGTGTTCAGTGCGCGTGCGGCCACAGCTCAAGCCCATCTCCGTGATCCGGAGACCGTCGGAGGTGATCCTCGTCGGGCGGGCACTCGAGGCGACATACCTGACCGACGACGACGGCGGCATCACCGCCCTGCTGCGGGTGCTGGCGCAGGGGCGCCACACGGTCGCCGAGTTGCCGGCCGCCATGGCCGAGTGCGGCTTCGAGGTGACCGAGGCGGAGGTGGCGGAGGCCGTCCGCGCCCTCGACGAGGTCGGGGTGCTGCTGCGGGCCGACTCCGACGCCGACCTGGATCCCGCCACACTCCGACGGCACGAGAGCAACCTGCGCTTCTACGACCTGTTCGCCGATCTCGGCCGCACCAGCGCGGACTATCACCGGGCCATGGCTGGGGCGGACGTGCTGCTGCTCGGCGCCGGCGGCATGGGCAGTGGGGTGCTCCAGTCGCTGATCGGCCTCGGCGTCGGCCGGGTCCGGCTGGTCGACGTGGACACCGTCGAGGAGAAGAATCTCGCCCGCCAGTTCGCGTACGGGCGGGACGACGTCGGGCGTACCAAGGTCGACGCCGCGCGGGACTGGGCGGCGCGGTACTCCCCCGGCACCACCGCGGTCGAGGCGATCCACGAGCGGGTGACCGACGTGGAGTCGATCCGCCGGCTCGGCGCGGGCGCGTCGCTGGTCGTCTGCGCCATCGACTCTCCCGACGGCGTGCACCTGCTGGTCAACGAGGCCTGCTTCGATCTCGGGGTGCCGTTCGTGACCGGCGGCCTGCAGTACTCGACGATGTTCCACTGGTCCGTCGAGCCGGGGGTGAGCCCGTGCCGGCTCTGCCTGGAGCTCAACCGGCGGGACGAGGGCGAGACCATGCCGGAGCTGACCGACCGGGCCGTGGTGCTGCCGGCCGGCCGGGTCAACCGGGCCACCGGGCCGATCGCCCAGCTGCTCGCCGGCTTCGTCACGCTGGAGGTCGCCCGCTACCTGACCCGCACGGATCCGCCGGTGGCGGCCGGTGTCTACCACACCATCGAGCTGGCCGACGGGATGCGGACGACCACCTCGCCGTGGAAGCGGCACCCGAACTGCCCGCTCTGCGCCCGCGCTACGGCCGGCCGGTCCCCCGACGCCAGCGCCCTCACGGCGGTGGCCTGAGCGATGACGACCGGGACGGTACGGACGATCGCGCTCCCGACCGCGGCGCAGCTCGCGGCCCTGACCGTGGTCGCCGACGGGGACAGCTTCATCGTGGGCAGCCCGCGCACGGCCGAGTACGTCGAGGTCCCCGAGCTCGGCGCCCGGATCATCGAGTGGCTCCAGCAGGGCCTGGACGTGCCGGAGTGCGCACGCCGCGCGGCCGAACTGGCCGGCGAGCCGGTCGACGTCGTGGACTTCCTGACCGTGCTGGCCGACGAGGGCCTCTTCGGCGAGGCGTACCCCCAGGAGCCGGACGACGGCAGCGTGGCCGCCGGTGACCCGGCCGGTCAGCTCACCGGGACGGTCCGAGAACGGCTGGGCCGGCTGCTGTTCCACCCGGCGGCGTGGACCGGGTATGCGATCGTCGCCCTGGCCGGGCCGGTGCTGCTGGTCACGATGCCGGCGCTGCGCCCCTCCTACCGGGACGGGTTCCCGTTCTCGACACAGCTGCTCAACATCCTGGCGGTCAGCCTGCTGGGGATGGCGGCGGTGGCCGTGCACGAGGGCGCGCACGTGCTGGCGACCGCGGCGCACGGGCTGCGCAGCTCGCTGTCGGTGAGCCGCCGGCTCTACTTCCTGACCTTCCAGGCCGACCTCACCCGGCTGTGGAGTGTGCCGCGCCGCGCCCGGTACGGGCCGCTGCTGGCCGGGATGACGTGGGACGCCGTCATCCTGGCGGTGGCGCTGATCCTCGAGGCCACGCTGGCCGATCAGCTCGGCCCGGTCACGGTCCGGCTGCTGCGGGCGCTGGTGCTGCTCCAGTTCACCGCCCTGATCGCCCAGGCCCTGGTCTTCATGCGCACCGACGTGTACGCGCTGCTGGTCAACGCCACCGGTTGCACGACGCTGTGGGCCACCAAGGGAGCGCTGCTGCGCCGGTATCTGCGCCGGGCCAACCCGGCGGACGAGCGGCAGCTGTCCGTCGCGGATCCCCGGGAGCTGGTCTGGGCCCGACGCTACCTGTGGCTGTACGTGCCCGGCATCGCGATCGCGCTCGGCTATCTCGTCTGGTTCGTGCTGCCGAGCCTGCCGCACGTGCTCCACCTGTGCCTGGACCCGATCCGGGCCGACGGCCTGACCACGCTCGCCGCCTGGCAGGGCGCGGCGGCCCTGGCCATCGCCGTCGTACCCTCGCTGCTCGCGCTGCTGGGGGGCGGCCCGCAGCGGGGTACGCGTGGTGACCACCGCGATACGCCGCCGGCGCCAGCCCCGGCCCCTCGCCGGCTGACCGCTGCCGCGGCCCCAAGCGGGTGGGGCCGCACAACGTGGAGACACCCGGCCACCCAGGGCGGTAGGTTTGTTTGGTCTAGAAGGGGCCTGATGTCGTGTTCGACGGTTTCGAAGAATTCGATATCGCTACGACCGGTACGAGGATCCACGGACGTCGCAACGGCAACGGCCCACCGGTCCTCCTGCTGCACGGCATCCCCGAAACGCACCTCATGTGGCATCGGTTGACGATCTCTTCGCCCTAGAGGACTCCGTTGGCGAACGCCCGGAGTGGGACGTTGCAGCCTCAGCCGGCGAGGTCGAGTTGGGCGAGGTGGCTGGTTCTGGTGCGGCCGAGCGGTGTGTCGGTGAGCCAGGCGTCGATGCGGATGATGTTGATGGCGGTAGCGGCGAAAAGGTGGCCGAGGTGGGTCTTGTCCGCGCCGGTGTAACGGGTGCGCCGGATTCCGGTGCGTCGTGTTGTCTGGGAGATCGTGGCCTCGACCCCGGCGCGGATGTGGTAGCGCTGCTGCCACGCCTGAGTGAGCTGTTCACGGCGTCTGGATTCCAGGACTTGCTGCTGAGCCTCAGGAAGCAGGGTGAGGCTGCGGCCCCATTTGCCGTTGACGGCGGTCGTGCATTTGTCCTGTGCGGGGCAGGCCGCGCAGTCACGGGCGGTGAAGCGGACTTGGGTTACTGGAGTCCCGCTGCTTTTGCGCTGGGCGGACCAGCTGGCGCTGGCCTTGCCGTTCGGGCAGGTCACCGTCTTGGCTTGCCAGTCGACGCGGAACGCGCTCTGCGCGAAGTGTTCACCATCTGGGTCGCGGTGATGGGTATCTGCGCCGACCGGGCCGAGTAGGTCGACGTGGTGCTCGTCGCGGGCGGCAACGATGTGCGTGGCGGTGACATAACCGGCGTCGACCACGTGCTGCTCGGGCAGCAGCTCTCGAGCGGCCAGGCCTTGGTGGACTGTCTCGGTCGTCTCGGTGTCGGTGACCGTGGCGTCCGTGGTGATCACGTGGGTGATCAGGTGCGGGGCGTCAGCGTCGCAGGTCTCGGTCACATGAATCTTGTAGCCGCACCAGCCCATACCGCGTTTGAGGCCGTAACGGGCGTCGGTGTCATACGGCGAAACCAGCCGGTCTCTGCTCGGCGGGAGGTCCTTGCCCTCCCGCCAGCGCACCTCCTCACCGTCACGGCGGTACTGCTGTTCCCACGTCTGGACGAGGACCTGCACTGCAGGGATCTCGCGCAGCCACGCCGGTTCGCCCGGCGCGGCGACCGCGTCCAGAAGGGTGAAGCCGTCCCGGCCGACCTGCTCAGCCCACCGCTGGCGGACGTTGTCGCCCTTCGGGAAGCGGTAGGAGTCGATCCGGGCGCCGTATCGTTCGCTCCAGCCGGCGTCGATCCGCGGCGCCAGCCACTGCGGCGCTGCCACGGCCAGGGCCTCCAACGCCGATCGCAACGTTTCCCCGACGAACTCCATCCGATTCAGGGTGCGCACCGCGGCCAGCACGTGGGTGGAGTCGGTGCGCTGCCGGCCGCCGGCTCGCAGCAGTCCGTGCTGCGAGCACCGGTCCAGGATCACGTCCAGGACCTTCTCCTGCAGCCCGTGCTCGATCAGCCGTGCCCGGAAGTCACCCAGCACGGTGAAGTCGAATCCGGGATCGTCGAGTTCCAGACCCAGCAGATACTTCCAGTCCATCCGGGCCCGGACCTGATCGGCGGCCTGCCGGTCGCTGAGGCCCTCGGCATACTGCAGGACCGATACCAGCGCCAGCGCTCCCGGCGAGACCGCCGGCCTGCCCTGCACCCGGAACGCCTGCGCGAACGGCTCGTCGGTGAACACCGGCCCCAGCACGTCTCGGATCCGCACCGCGAGAGTTCCCTTCGGGAACGACGCCCGGACCACCCGCGCGGTGAGCTCCGGCACCCCCCAGTCATCCCACGCCTGCAGCGACATCCCAGACCCTTTCCACCCGACGAACCAACAATCATGCCAACAGGCGGAACCGAACGTTTTGGGCGTTTGCCAACGGAGTCCTAGAGGACGGAGATTCCCTCCACGCTGCGTGTGGAACACGCGGCGTCCGGGTGGATTACCGCTTCGCCGCGCGGTGCCACCATCGCTGGTGGTCTTACCTGCGCTCCACGGTCGTTTAGGCTCTCGGCGCGTCCCGCCGCGAGTACGTTCATGGCCGCGTTGACGTCCCGGTCGTGGGCCGACCCGCAGGGGCAGTTCCACGCTCGGACGTTGAGCGCCATCTTGTCGTTGATGCGTCCGCAGCCCGAGCACATCCGGGTGGACGGGAAGAACCTGTCCATCCGGCCGAACGTGCGCCCATACCTGGCGGCCTTGTACTCCAACATGGCCGTGAACGACGCCCATCCGGCGTCGTGCACGGACTTGGCGAGCCGGGTCCGGCCGAGACCGACGACGCACAGGTCCTCGACGTACACCGCTGAGACGAAACTCGGACCTTGGCCACGTGTGCGGCAGCGTCCCGGCGGAGCCGGGACACGATGGGTTTCCGGGCGTGGTGACGGGCTTGCCGCGG
>JAEVHO010000308.1 GCA_016802835.1 Micromonospora sp. ATA32
CCGTCGACCTGATCGCAGCGGCCGCCGCGCACCTCGCGGAGAGCGTGACCCGGATCCGGCCGACCGGGTCCACCGAGCCGGTCGTGCTCGGCGGCGGTCTGCTCACCGGGGACACCCCGCTCGCCGCCGCGGTCCGCGCAGAGCTGGAACGACGCTGGCCGGACGCGCCGCTGTGCGCGGCCGGCGACGGCGCCGCCGGGGCGGCCTGGCTCGCCGCCCGCGAGCTGCCCGAGGTCACCGACCCGGCCGCCCTGCACGCCCTGCTGGTCCCGCCGACCGACTGATGCGCTCACCGCCGGCTGCGAGCGGTCCGATGGCCGGCAGGAACGGATCGTGGGTGCGTCCCGGATACGCTGTCGAGCTGATGTCGCAGACGATTCACCCCGGCGCGCCGGCGGGACGTCCGCGCCAACGTATCGCCGACCAGCTCGGGTCAGCGGGCCGCCCGGCTCGACGGGACGGCGATGTCGCAGACGATTCAGCTCGACAGGGAGTGGCGCACCTACTCCGGCGGGCACCGGTCGGCCGGCGGGCGCGTCGCCGTCATGGCGCCGAGCGGACGGTCGCTACCCGCTGGCGGCGTCCAGGACCTGCTCGATCCGGCGCCAGACGTGCGAGCGCCAACCGCCGTCGAGGATCGTGAACGTCTGCCGCTGAACCGGGTCGTCCGGGTCGAAGCCGGAGTGCTCGAGAAGGAGCCGGGTGCCGCGCCCCTCGGCAGCGAGCGTCCAGGTGACCATCGTGTCCAGGCCGCCACCGCGCCAGGCCCATCGCAGCAGCCGTTGGGGATCGACCGCCAGCACCTCGCAGTGGACCACGCCGTCGAAACCCTGCCGGGGACGCGGGTCCGTGTGGAAGGTGAACTGGTGCCCGACGACCGGTGCGAAGTCGTTCGGCATCAGCCAGCGCGCGATCAGATCGGAATCGGTCAACGCCCGCCACACCTTCGCCGGCGGGTGGGCCAGGTACTGATCGACGCGGATCGTCGTCGGGTCAGTCATCGGGCATCCCGTCCAACACGTCGCGCAGGTGGGCGAGCCGGGCCCGCCAGAAGCGCTCGTACGGGGTGAGCCAGTCGGCCACCTCGCGTAGCGGCTCGGGCCGCAGCGAGTACAACCGCTGCCGGCCGACCGGCTGCTCGACCACCAGGCCGGCGTCCTTGAGCACCCGGAGGTGCTCGGAGAGGCTCGGCCGGCGCATGTCGAAGTGGTCGGCCAGCCGCTGCACCGGCTGCTCCCCCTGCTCGCGCAGCAGCCGGAGCACCTCCCGGCGGGTCGGGTTGGCCAGCGCCGCGAAGACGTCCGGCTCAGCCACCGGCGGTCTCCTGGAGCACGATGCCGTTGCCGTCCGGGTCGTCGAAGGTGACGAACCGCCCCCACGGCGCGTCCTGCACGCCGCCCTGGAACGCGACGCCGCGCGAACCGAGCAGGGCGACGTCGCCGTCGAGGTCGTCGGTCTCCAGCACCAGGCCCTTGAGCGAGCCGGGCGGCATCGTCTCGAACCAGGTGACCAGCGTGAGCCCGGTCTGGGCGCCCTTCGGGGCCACCTGGACCCAGCGCTGACCGGGCCCCATCGGATTGTCCCGGACCAGATCGAAGCCGAGCGTGTCGACGTAGAACGTCTTGGCCCGGTCCTGGTCACTCACCGGTACGGAGAAGAGCTGCACGTGCGTCACGGTCATGCCGACGACGATAGGTAGGAGACCTCCTACCGGTCAAGTCGGCCGGCCGGACGGGCGACGACAAGCGAGCATCACGGCGGTGGCCGATCCACCCCGCGCGCGGGAGGCCGACCACCGCCGGACAGGCTCAGCGAACCGGGTGACCCGGCTGACCCTGCGGCGCCTGACCCGGCTGCGGCGGGTAGCCGGGCTGACCCTGCGGGGCCGGGTGTACCCCCAGCACAAGAGGTCCCCCGCCGCGCCGCTGCCCCGTTCAGGCGCAGTCGGCGGGACCCTCGTCACTTGAGCTGACCGGCGGTCAGACCGGCCTGGATCTGCCGCTGGAACGACACGTACACCACCAGGACCGGCAGCACCGCGATGGTGAGACCGGCGAAGAGCTGGGCGTAGTCGCCGGCGTAGCCCTGGTTGACGGCGAGCGCGTTGAGGCCCTGGGCGAGCACCCACTTCGACTCGTCCCCCTGCATCAGCACCTGCGGCAGCAGGAACTGGTTCCAGTGGCTGAGGAAGTTGAAGATGCCGACACTGATCAGTCCCGGACGCGCCATCGGCAGCATCACCCGGAAGAAGAGCCGGAAGTGGCCGCAGCCGTCGATCAGCGCCGCCTCGGCGACCGAGGTCGACAGGGTACGGAAGAACGCGGTCAGGAAGAACACCGTGAACGGCAGCGAGTACGCCGAGTAGACCAGGATCAGGCCGGTCCAGGTGCCGAAGAGCCCGGCGCTGCGGACCACGAAGAAGAGCGGGACCAGGGCGAGGAAGACCGGGAACATCATCCCGCCGACGAAGAGGTAGTAGACCACCTGCCGGCCGCGGAACTCGTAACGGGCGAACACGTACGCTGCCGTGGCCCCGAAGAGCATGGTGAGGGTGAGTGAGCCGGCCACCACCACGGCGCTGTTGAAGAAGTACTGACCGATGTGCGCCTTCGTCCAGGCCCGCGCCCAGTTGTCGACGTGCAGCGCGCCGGGCAGCCCCCACGGGTCGGCGAGGATCTCGCTGTTGGTCTTCAGCGAGCTGAGCACCATCCAGACCAGCGGGAGCACGGTCAGCGCCGCCCAGAGCAGCAGGAAGCCGTGCGAGAAGACGTTCGCCACGCCCAGCTCGCGCCGGAGCGGCCGGTCGGCCACCCGGTCCGGGGCGGTCACCGCGCCCGGGTCGACGGCCTTGTCCACAGTGGTCACGAGTACTCGATCCGATCGCGCCGGGCGGCGCGAAGCGCCAGCACCGCCACCGAGAGGGTCAGGAAGAACATCACCACGCCGATCGCCGAGGCGTACCCGAACTTGGTCTCGCTGCCGAAGGCCGTGTCGTACATCCTCAGGCCGATCACGTCGGAGGAGAAGTTGGGTCCTCCGGTGGTCATCAGCTGCACCAGGATGAAGCCGTCGAGCGCGGCGATGGCCAGGTAGATCCAGGCCACCTGCACGGTGTCCCAGAGCAGCGGGATGGTGATCCGGCGCAGCATCACCGCCCGGGAGGCGCCGTCGAGCATCACCGCCTCGTAGATGTCGCGCGGGATGGCCTGCATGGCGGCGCCGAAGAGCACCACGTAGAAGCCGACGTTGCTCCAGACCATCACGGCCAGCACGCACCAGAACGCGGTCCGCGGGTCGCCGAGCCAGGTCGGCGCGGGCAGGCCGATGGCGCGCAGGGCGCCGTTGAGCAGCCCGCTGTTCGGGTGGTAGATCTCCTTCCACAGCAGCGCGATGATCACGACCGAGAGCACCTGCGGGAAGAAGTAGACCAGTCGGTAGACGGCGGTGCCGCGTACCCCGGAGACCCCGGCGCTACCCTTGCGCCCGCCCATGGTGAGCATGGTGGCGAAGAACAACCCGAGCGCGATGGTGATCACCGGCACCAGGGCGAGCAGGACCGCGTTGTTGGTCAACGCGTTCCAGACGTACCCGTCGTGCAGCAGGGTGCGGAAGTTGGCCAGGCCGACCGGGTCGGCCTGCGCCGAGTAGCCGAGCCAGTCGGTGGTCGAGATCTGGAAAGCCTGCAGGTACGGCGAGAGCACGAAGACGCCGTACAACACCAGCGGCGGCACCAGGAAGCTGATGATCAGCGGGTACTTGCCATGTCGCACGCGAGCGACCTCCCCAACCGGTTCGGCCGGTGGGGGCGGTCCGCCCGCCCCCACCGGCGCGGAGTCACGCGGCCCGCTTGTACTTCTTGATCGAGCTGTCCTGGGCGATCGAGTCGGCGCCCTTCTGGCACTGGTCGAGGAACTCGGCCGGGCCGATCCGCCCGCTGAAGAACTCGCCGCACGCGGCGTCGACGAGATTGCGCTCCAGCTTGCGGTAGTAGTTGTTGTAGACCCAGTTGAAGCCGTTGTCGCCGGACGCCTCCAGCGCCTTGACCACGGTGTTCAGCCCGTACGGCAGCTCGACGCCCTCGGTGGCGCCGGCCACCACGGTCAGGCTGGCGACCTTCTTCGTGAAGTCCTGCGCGCCCTTCTTGGAGAGCATCACCCGGAAGTACTCCAGGCCGCCGGCGACGTTCTTCGCCTTGGCCGGCACGATGAACGGCTCACCGGCCGTTCCGCGGACCGCCTCGAAGGGGAGCTTGTCGCCGCTGCCCAGGCTGGGCGTGGGCGCCACGGTCATGTTGAACCCCGCCGGAGTGACGTCCTTCTGCTCGCTCTCCAGCCAGGAGCCGCAGGAGATGAAGGCCGCCTTGCCCTGGCACCACGCGGTCTGCGACTGCTTGTGGTCCAGGCCGGGCGAGCCCTCCAGGATGTACTTGTCCTTGACGATCTGGTGCCAGGCGTCGGCGGCCGCCTTCATCGCGTCGGACTTCCAGGCGTTCGGCTCCAGGTTGTCGATCGCGGTGGCGACGGAGGTGCCGCCGAACTTGATCGCGGTGGAGATCAGCGGCCAGCTCATGTAGCGCGGGTGCACGCCGGCGTACGTCCACGGGGCGATGCCGGCGGCCTTGATCTGCTTGCAGAGCGCGATGTGCTCGTCCCAGGTCTTCGCATACTCCCACTTCCGGTCGGCGAAGAGCTTGGTCGAGTGCCAGATGCCGTAGACGGTGTAGGTGTAGTTCATCACCAGGAACTTGCCGTCGTACGAGCCGACCTCGACGGCGCCGGGCAGCAGGGTGTCCTTGACCGACCGGCCGGGCTGGTCGAGGCTCGGCGCGGCGAGCAGCTCGCCCAGGTCGGCGATGGCGTTCTGCGAGACCAGGCCGTTGGGGTCGATCTGGCCGGCGCCGGAGTTGTTGACCACGTCGGGCGGGGTGCCGTCGACGAAGCGCGGCTGGAGCGTCTTGTTGATCTCCTGGGTCGCCGAGTGCTTGATCGACGCCTTCGGGTACTTCTCGGTGTACATGGCCTCGTGGGCCTTCGCGTACTCCTCGCCGAACCCACCGTTGAAGATCACCACCTCCAGTGGCGCGTCCTCCTTGACCCCGAGCGGGTTCTGCTCGGTCTTGGTGCCCTTGTAGGTGCCGCTGTCGCCCTTGTCGTCGCCGGCGGTGGCGCAGCCGGCGAGCAGGCCGGCGGCGGGGGTGGCCAGCACGCCGGCGGCGGCGGTACGACGCAGGATGTCACGTCTGTTCATCAGCTCTCCTCGGTTCCGATCCGGGCGGTCGCCGATGTGTGGGGGTGGCGTCCGCCGCACGAGGCACGGGGGTGATCTGTTGCTAGTCTTCACTTCACATAATGTTGCTGAAGAATTTCTACGGCAGCCGGCCGCGGACTTCAAGACCCGGCGGCCGAACCGTTACCACCACCGACCATCCCGCTCCGGCATAGCCTGACCCCATGCGCCGCCTGCGGCAGCTCGCCGAGCGGACGCCGGCCCGGCGGGAACGCTACGTCGACCTGCTCCGAGCGCTCGCCATCACCATGGTCGTTTTCGGTCACTGGGGCATCACCGTCATCGGCCACGACCCCGCCGGCCGGCTGACCGGGCACTCCGCGCTCGGCGACCTGCCGTGGGCGTACCCGCTGACCTGGGTGGCCCAGGTGATACCGGTCTTCTTCCTGGTCGGCGGCTATGCCAACGCCGCCTCGCTGGTCTCCCACCGACGCCGGGGCGGCGACTCGACCGGCTGGCTGCTCGACCGCAGCGCCCGGCTGCTCCGCCCCACCACCGCACTGCTGGTGGTGCTCGCCGTGGGCGCCGCGGTGGCCCGGCTGCGCGGCGCCGACCCGACGCAGATCCGCACGGTGGTCTGGTTCGCCACCATCCCGCTCTGGTTCCTCGTCCCCCTACCTGGCCGTCGTCGCCCTCACCCCCGGCGATGCACGCGCTGCACCGCCGGTTCGGCCTGCTCGTGCCGGTGGTGCTGGTCGGGCTGGTCGCGCTCGGCGACCTGGGGGCGGCTGGTCGGCCCGACCGGCCTGGCAACCGGGCAACTACCTGCTCGGGCTGGCTCGCCATGCACCAGGGTCGCTTCGCCCTGGGTACGACGCCCGCTCCGCCGCCGGGCAGGATCCGGCCCGGGGTGACGCACCGGACCGCCGGGGACCGCGCCGGCGTCGGCTGCCCACCTCCTGGCGGGCCGGGGCGGTGCTGCTGGCCGGCGGGCTGGTCGCGCTGATCCTGCTCACCGTGGTCGGGCCGTACCCGGTCGCCATGCTCAACGTGCCCGGCGAGCGGCTGGACAACGCCAGCCCGCCGAGCCTGGCGCTGCTCGCCGTCGCCACCGCCCAGCTCGGGCTGGTCCTGCTGCTGCGGGACCCCGCGGAGCGCTGGCTGCGCCGGTCGGGGCCCTGGCAGGCGGTGATCGCGGTCAACGCGGTGGTGCTGACCGTCTTCCTCTGGCACCTCACCGCCGCCGTGCTCCTGGTCGGCCTGCTGGACGCCCTCGGCGTGCTGCCCACGCCCCCGGTCGGCTCGGCGGCCTGGTGGGCCTGGCGGGTGCCCTGGCTGCTCGC
>JAEVHO010000309.1 GCA_016802835.1 Micromonospora sp. ATA32
CCATCACCAGCCCACCGGCGTACACGCTCGCGCCGACCAGCAGCAGCCAGAGCGGCGAGTCCGGCGTCACCCGGGTGAGCACGAGAAAGCCGGCCGCCGCGATGCCGAACCCGGCACCGATCAGGTAGGCCCGCTCGATCCGCTGGGCGAGCGTCGCGGCGGCCGGGGCGATCCCGCCCACCGCCAGCGCCGGGACCAGGCTCCACAGGGCCGCCCGCAGCGGGCTCATGCCGAGCACGGACTGGAGGTGCTGGGTGGTGAAGATGGCGAAGCCGACCAGGCCGAACATGCTCAGCACGTTCACCCCGAGCGAGCCGGCGAACCCCCGGCGCCGGAACAGCGACAGGTCGATCATCGCGTCCGGCCGGTTCCGCTGCCGGGCGAGGAAGACCACCCCGATCACCAGGCCGGCGACGATGGCCAGTGCCCGCTGTGGCGCCCAGCCGTCCCGGGCGAGTTCCTTGACCCCGTAGATGACCGGCAGCAGGGCGCCGAGCGACAACACGGCGCTGAACAGGTCGAACCGGCCGGCGGTCGGGTTGCGGAATTCCGGGACGAGGGCCGGCGCGAGCAGCAGCAGGAGCAGCATTGCCGGGATGTTGATCAGGAAGACCGAGCCCCACCAGAAGTGCTCGAGCAGGATGCCGCTGAGCACCGGTCCGATCGCGATCCCGCTGGTGAGCGCGGCGGTCCAGATGCCGATCGCGGTCCCCCGCTGCTTCTCGTCGTGGAACATGTTGCGGATCAGCGCCAGGGTGGACGGCATCAGCGTCGCCCCGCCGACACCCAGCACGGCCCGGGCCGCGATCAGCGTCGCCGGGCTGTCCGCGTACGCGGCGAGCAGCGACGCCGCGCCGAAGGCGATCGCGCCGAGCAGCAGCAGTCGCCGGCGCCCGATCCGGTCGCCGAGCGCACCCATCGTGATGAGCAGTCCGGCGAGGACGAAGCCGTAGATGTCGAAGATCCAGAGCTGCTGGCTGCTGCTGGGACCGAGCTCCTCGCTGATGAACGGAACCGCGAAGTAGAGCACCGACACGTCCATGGAGACCAGCAGCAGCGGCAGGATCAGCACGCTGAACCCGATCCACTCCCGCCGGCCGGCCCGAGCCGGCCCGGTACGCACCTGGGTCATCCGGGTATCCTTTCTGCGTATGACGTACGCGAATATGCGTAGACCATACGCAGAACTAGGATGGCCGGGCAAGGAGGAATGTGGAGGCGATGAAAGACGACACCGAAGCGACACTCCCCCCGGCCATCGAGGCCGCCTGGGGTCTGCGCGGCCGCGCACCCAAGGGGCCCCGGCCCGGGCTGACCCTGACCGGGATCGTCGAGGCCGCCATCCGGGTCGCCGACAGCGACGGGCTGCCCGCCGTCTCGATGAGCCGGGTCGCCAAGGAGATCGGCGCGGCCACCATGGCCCTCTACAGGTACGTCGGTTCGAAGGACGAGCTGCTCACGCTGATGGTGGACGCCGCGTACGGCGGACCCCCCGCCCCCGGCGAGCCGGGACAGGACTGGCGGACCGGGCTGAGCCGATGGGCCTGGGCCGAACGCGCGGCCCTGTACCGGCACCCCTGGATCCTGCGGGTGCCGATCAGCGGGCCGCCCCTCACGCCGAACAACCTGGCCTGGCTGGAGTACGGACTGCGCTGCCTCGGCGGGACCGGCCTGGCCGAGAGCCAGAAGATGTCGGTGATCCTGCTGCTCACCGGCTATGTGCGCAACGAGGCGATGCTCATGGTCCAGCTGATGGAGGCGACGCGGGCGATGGGCGGCGCACCAGGCGAGATCATGCCGACGTACCGGCGGCTGGTGACCAGGCTGGCCGACCCGGAGCTCTTCCCCGCGCTGCACCAGGTCATCGCGGCCGGCGTGTTCGACCAGGACGACGACCCGGACGACGAGTTCGTCTTCGGCCTCGAACGGGTGCTCGACGGCGTGGAGACCCTGGTCCGGGCCCGCGCGGCGGCCGTCCGACCCGCCGAACCGCCGTCCCACTGACCGGAATCGGTCCGGGACGGACGCCGAGGGTGCCCGGTCAGACCCGTCGTCGACAATGAGCGGGGATCACGTTCGAGGGGAGGTTGGTGATGACGACGCTGCGGGCCGAGTCGCTGGACACCACGCTGGTCCCCCCGGCCCACCGGTGGCAGTTCTGGGTCGACATGGCGGACCGGGTCTCCGCGCCCATCGCCTTCACCAGCGACCACGCCGCCGACTTCCGCGGCCGGGCGGAGCTCGTCGACCTCGGCGGCATCGAGCTCACCCGGTTCCGCTACCAGTCGCTGGTCGGGCGGCGGACCCCCCGGCTCATCCGTCAGGCCGACCCGGAGGTCTACCAGATCGCGTTGACGCTGGCCGGATCCAGCGCCATCAGCGCCCAGCGACGCGACACCGCGATGCGGCACGGCGACTTCACCCTGATCGACTGGGGACGACCGCACGACATCAGGCACGCCAGCTCCCGGGACGGGCGGGAGCCGGCGGCCTCGGTCACCGCCGTCATCCCCCGCGCCCTGCTGCCCCTGCACCCGGACCGGGTGGACCGCCTCTCGGCCGCCCGGATGCCGGGAGCCACCGGTCCGGGCGCCCTGCTGGCCCAGCACCTCAACCAGATCACCCGGCACCCCGACCAGTTCCGGGCCGCCGACGCGCCCCAGTTGGCGGACATCACGCTGAGCCTCGTCTCCACCCTGCTCGCCCGCCACCTCGACGTCGAGGACCAACTGCCGGCGGACGTGCGACAGTGGACGATGGTGGCCCGGGTCCGGGACTTCGTCGAGCGGCACCTCGACGACCCGACGCTGACCCCACAACTGGTCGCGGACGCCCACCACATCTCGATCCGCACGCTGCACCGGCTGTTCCAGACCGAGGAGGACACCGTGGCCGGTCTGATCCGGCGGCGGCGACTGGAGCGGTGCCGGCGGGACCTGGTGGATCCGTTGCTCCGGGACCAGGCGGTCCAGCTCATCGCCCGGCGCTGGGGCCTCACGGACAAGGCCCAGTTCAGCCGGGCCTTCAAGACGGCGTACGGGGTGGGCCCGCAGGCGTATCGGGCGACGACGCTCCAGCGGGCACGGATCGTCAACAGTCCGGCGTCCGTGGTCAACTCGGAGCGGACATACTGATCACGGGCCAACCGGGAGACCGGCGGGCCCACTGGTAACGGGGGGCCGTGGCGAGGCGCCCGCGACCGACCATCCGTCGCGGGCGGCCGCCCCGGTGCCGCAGCCTCCACCGTCCCTTGTGGAACGGTTCGACGTCCCCACCACCGTGCCCAGCCGACTCCGGCCCCGTCGCACTCCCCCAGGACTGACGGCGGGGCCGGTCAGGCGTCCGCGATCAGGTCGAGGATCACCTGTTCCGCCTCCGCGCGGGGCATCCGCGGGTCCACCGGTGCCACCACACCGTCGTGGTACAGGTCGACCACCCGCGGATCCACATAGGATGCCCGGGCCACCGTCGGGGTGTTCCCGAGCAGCTCGGCGACGTCGCGCATCACCGCCGCCACCGCCGTCTTCCGGGCGGTCGCCGAACGCTGTGAGCCGACGCTGGCCAGCTCGATCGCGGCCGTCACGGTGGCGTGCCAGGTGCGGAAGTCCTTCGCGGTCATCTCCCCGCCGCTGGCGTCCCGCAGATACTCGTTGACCTCGTCGCTGCGAACGTCGCGCCAGTCCCGCCCGTCCCAGTAACCGAAGAGCCGCTCCGCCCGCCGGCGTCGGCGGCGCAGGTCCGTCAGCACCCGGCACAGCTGGGCGTCGTCGATCCGGCGTACCTGCTCGATGCCGCCCTTGGCCGGGAACTCGAAGACAACGCAGCCACCCCGGCGGCGGGCGTGCTCCGGGCGCAGCGTGGCCACCCCGAAGGTGGCGTCGTCGCCCACCGCGTACTGGTCGCTGCCGATCCGGAACATCCCCATGTCCAGCAGCCGGGCGACCGTGGCCAGCACCCGGTCCCGGTTCAGGCCCCGGCCGCCGAGGTGTCCGTCGACCCGTTCCCGCAGCATTGGCAGTCGCCGGGCCACCTCCAGCACGTGGTCGAACTTCGCCTCGTCCCGCTTGCGCCGCCACTGCGGGTGGTAGAGGTACTGCTTACGACCGGCCGCGTCGATGCCGGTGGCCTGGATGTGCCCGTTGGGGTAGGGCGAGATCCAGACGTCCTGCCAGGCCGGCGGGATCACCAGGTCCCGCAGCCGGGCCAGCTCGTCCGGATCGCGGACCGGCCCGCCCTGCTGGTCGAGGAAGAGCCAGCCCTTGCCGCGCCGGTGCCGTCCGTACCCCGGCCTTCCCGGATCACTACGCCGCAACCTCACCGGAGACCCGCACCGCCCGTTCCGCATCATCCACGGCGGTCAGCACCCGATCCAGCGGGAGCGCCGCCAACGTCGCCGGAACTCCTACCCCGTCCGGGTCCCGCCATTCCCCGTCGCCCGCCCGGAGCACCCGGTGCCGGGCACGGTCGGGCGGCGGGCCCCACAGTGCCGGGGAGACCGGCCCGAAGAGCACCACCGAGGGGGTGCCGTAGGCGGTGGCCAGGTGGGCGACCCCGGTGTCGCCGCTGACCACCAACCGCCCGTCCGCGACGAGAGCGGCCAGCTCGGCCAGGTCGGTCCGACCGGCGAGCACGGCGTCGTCGGGCAGCCCGGCCAGGTGCGCCACCCGCCGGGCCAGGTCCCGCTCGTCCGCCGAGCCGGTCAGCACCACCCGGTGTCCCCGGGCGGTCAGCTCGCGGGCCAACGCGGCGAACCGGTCCGCCGGCCAGCGCTTCTCCGCGATCTTGGTGCCCGGGTGCACCACGGTGGCACCCACCGGCGTCCCGACCGGAGGCGGTCGGTGCAGCGCCAGGTCCGCCGGGTCGGCCGGCAGGCCGTACCAGTGCAGCAGCCGGCACCAGCGGCGGACCTCGTGCTCCGCGTCGTCCCAGTCCGGGCCGTCCGGGTGCCCGGCCGCCGGGCAGTGGAAGCCGAGCAGCCGGCCGGGTCGGGACCGGGCCAGCATCCGGTGCGACTGCGGGCCGCGGCCATGCAGGTTGACCGCGACCTCCGGCGACGGGCCCGGCCACCGGCCGGCGCCCAGCCCGTCGGTCGGCAGCACCCGGTCCACCCCGCCGACCAGCGCGGCCAACGGCGCCAGCCAGCCGGGCGCGGCCAGCGCCAACTCCCGACCGGGGTACGCGGCGCGCACGCCGCGCAGCGCCGGCACCGCGGTGGCCAGGTCGCCGACCCCGAGGGCGCGCAGCACCAGGATCACGGGTACGACGATTCCCGCTCGGCGCAGACCACCATCTCCCGGACCGCGCAGCCCGGAGGTTGGGAGAGCGCGAACATCACCGCCGCCGCCGTGTCGACGGGTTCGTTGAGCGCGGCGTCCGGGCCCGGCTTGTACTGCGCGTCCCGCTCGTCGAAGAACGCCGTCCGCATACCGCCCGGGATCAGCAGGGTCACGCCGACCGAGCCGGCGAGTTCCGCCGCGAGCGCCCGGGTGAAGCCGACCACCCCGAACTTCGCCGCGCAGTACGCGGTCGCGTCGCTGACCGCCTTCACGCCGAGGGTGGAGGCGACGGTGACGATGCTGCCCCGGGCCGCTTTCAGGTACGGCAGCGCCGCCCGGATCACCGCGGCGGTGGCCAGCAGGTCGACGGCGACGATCCGCTCCCAGGTCTCCCGGGGCAGGTCGATGAGTTTGCCGGGCACGTCCGTGCCGGCGGCGGTGACCACGGCGTCCAGGCCGCCGGAGCGTTCGGCCAGCTCCCGGGTGGCCTCCTCGGCGGCCCGGGTGTCGGCCAGGTCGCACTCGATCCAGGGCACCCCGTCGCCGGGCCGCTGCCGATCCAGCACGAGCGGCCGGCCACCGGCCCGGGCCACGGCGGTGACCACGGCGGCCCCGAGGCCGCTGGACCCCCCGGTGACCAGGACGGTCGGCCCGCGCCGGGCGGACTGCTGCTCATCGCGCTCCCTCCACCGTCGGACGGGCCAGCGGCCGGGCCCGGTCGGGCACGCCGCCGCCGGCCCGGGCGGCGGCGATCATGTCGGTGGTGGACCGGCCGTCGAGGTACGGCACCACGACCGGGTGGCCGCCCCAGCGGCGGAGGATCTCCGCCTCCGGCAGCGCCGGCTCGCCGCCACCGGTCGCGTAGTCGCCACCCTTGACCCAGATGTCCGGCCGGAGCCACGACAGTGCCGCGTGCGGGGTCGGCTCGTCGAAGATCATCACCGCGTCGACGCAGCTCAGCGCCGCCAGCAGCCGACTGCGGTCGCCGTGCGGCATGACCGGTCGGTCCGGCCCCTTGAGCCCGGCCACGCTGGCGTCGGAGTTGAGGCAGACGACCAGGCAGTCGCCGAGCTGGCGGGCGGCCTGCAGGGTCGCCACGTGACCGGCGTGCAGCAGGTCGAAGCAGCCCCCGGTGGCGACCACCGTGCCGCCGGCCGCGCGTACCTCGGCGCCACGGCGGCCGCCGCCGCGACGCCGATCCGGTCCCCGCCGGCACCCACCACCGGCGCGGGCGGGGTCCGGACCGGTCGGCGGCAGGGCCGCGGCCACTCCCCC